>CAYXNR010000014.1:0-43092 GCA_964466595.1 uncultured Coxiellaceae bacterium
TGTTGAACGAATTTCTTTTGCAATCGCAAATACTTGTTGAAAAAGCCGATGAAAACCGCTGCCCACAGCGCCGGCCGTACAGCTTTCTGAAAAAGCGACCTTGACCTGTCCTAGAATTTCAGGCTCTCCTAGAACCATAGAATCCAGCCCACAGGCCACCTCCATAATATGTTCAACTGCCTTTTGATCCCGATAATCATACAGCAGGGATCGAAGTTCATGGCGCCAGGTTTCATTTTCACCTTTCCCCTTGCTACCTTGCCGGCAAAACCAATCCTTTATTGTATCTAGCTCCTCTGTTTCGCAATATAGCTCTGAACGATTGCAAGTAGACAGCAAAACAGCTTCTTTCGTCAAACCACTCGACAAAAGGTCCTGCAAATAAAGTGGCAATTTTTCCAGAGCAAAAAAAATCTTTTCGCGCAAAGCGATCGAGGCTATTTTATGATTGATACCACAAACAATAATGGACATAATTCTTTTAATCGGTTTTGATTATTTATAAACTTGAGACTGGGCGTAGTTTAAAACAATTGGGATAAAAAGCAAAAGGATAACCATGATCAAAATCCTCCATCTCGTTCTTTTTCTCTTTCTATCGGCTTGCTCCACCTTGACGCCTCCCTCTTCCCAGCCACTCGACTTATCCTGGAAGGAGCGCCAACAAGCCTTAGAACCGTTCAAAAGTTGGCAGCTTCAAGGGGTGATTGCTGTTCAGACACCCTCTGACCATGGCAGCGCCAGCCTCATTTGGAAACAAAATGCTCAAACCTATACTATTTCTTTGTTTGGTCCTTTTGGGTCCAATGCGGTGCAAATCCAGGGAAAACCGGGTTTGGTTATTTTACAAACTGCCCAAGGTCGGTCCTCACGCGCACCCAACCCGGAACAGCTTTTATACAATCAATTGGGCTGGAAACTGCCAGTATCTCATCTTTATTATTGGGCTCGCGGTCTGCCTGTGCCTACTCTTCCCGCCGAGCAAGCCTTTGATAACCATCACCGCCTCGTCAAGCTAACACAGCAAAATTGGCAGTTGTGGTTTAAACAATATGCCGTCTTTCACCAAAAAGAGTTGCCGACAAAGATTATACTTCGGCATCCGCAATTAAATATTAAAATTGTGATTTATCAGTGGGAATTTTGAGGTTTTCATTGCACAAATCAATTGACACCTCGTGCCTCGATAAGCACAATACCCCAGGTCCAATGGGGTGTAGCCAAGCGGTAAGGCACCGGGTTTTGATCCCGGCATTCCTAGGTTCGAATCCTAGCACCCCAGGTTTTTCGCCTTCACCATTTTAACCAGCTAAGGAATCCGCTATGGCAGAAATCATGATTTTTAATGGCAACGCTAATCACGATCTTGCAGAGCGTATTTCTTCACATTTGAAAACGCGTCTTGGAAAAGCGACAGTTAATCATTTCAGCGATGGGGAAACCTTCGTTGAAATCGAGGAAAATGTTCGCGGTCGTGACGTTTTTATCATTCAATCGACCTCTGCTCCTACCAATGATAATTTAATGGAGCTCATGCTCTTAGCCGATGCCTTAAGACGGGCTTCGGCTGTTAAAATTACAGCTGTGGTGCCTTATTTTGGCTATGCCAGACAAGATAGGCGGGTGCGCTCTTCTCGGGTGCCGATTACCGCTAAAATCGTCGCTGATATGATGGCTTCTGTTGGAATCAGCCGCTTGGTCACTGTAGATTTACATGCTGATCAAATCCAAGGTTTTTTCTATATGCCTGTCGACAACTTGTATAGTACCCCGATTATGATGGAAGACATCTACAAAAAGAACTATCAAAAAGTAATGGTCGTTTCTCCTGATGTCGGCGGCGTCATTCGCGCAAGAGCGATTGCCAAACGAATAACCGGAGCCGACTTAGCTATTATTGATAAACGCCGCCCGCGTCCGAACGAGGCCCAAGTTATGCATATTATTGGCGATGTAGCGGGACGAGACTGCATTATTGTAGACGACATTGTGGATACGGCAAGCACCCTCTGCCGCGCTATAGAGGCCCTGAAAGATCATGGCGCCAATCGCGTAGCCGCCTATATCACCCACCCCGTGCTTTCCGGTCAAGCCATTGAAAATATTAGAAATTCACAGCTAGATGAATTGGTCGTGACCGATACCATTCCGCTTAGCAAAGAAGCAGAACAGGAACCACGGATACGAAGCCTTGATCTCAGTAATATGGTGGCCGAAGCCATTCGCCGTATTAGCTGCGCAGATTCCTTAAGCCAAATGTTTATGGAGTAAGGCCTCTAATTCAGCTACAATAAGCACCCCTAAGTACCGGTCGCAGGTACAGGGTTATTTAATTTTTTGGAGATCATCATGGCTATTTCGTTTGAACTTGAAGCACAAACACGTGAAGACAGAGGGAAGGGTGCGAGCCGCCGTCTCCGTCGGAAAGAACAGGTACCAGCTATCCTCTATGGCGCTGGTAAAGAAGCAACAGCGCTCGCTTTAGACCACAATCAGGTTATCGTCGCCTTGCAAAATGAAGGCTTTTACACGCGTATTTTAACACTGAAGGTTGGCAAGGACAGTGAAAAAGTCATTTTAAAAGCTTTACAACGTCATGCCTACAAACCCCGCATTCTGCATATGGATTTCCTTCGTATTAAAGCAGATGAAAAACTCAAGATGCATATTCCTTTACATTTTATCGGTACCGAGTTAGCACCCGGCGTTAAAGAAGGCGGACTCTTATCTCACTTGATCTCTGATGTGGAAGTTAGCTGTCTACCAGCTGATCTCCCTGAATTTATCGAAGTGGATGTTTCAAATCTCGCCTTGGATCAATTACTCCATCTGTCTGAACTAAAATTGCCTGCTGGTGTCGAACTCGTATCCTTAAGTCATGACCGTGACTTACCGGTGGCGAGCATTCATATTCCGCGTGCTGAGGTTGAAGAAGTGCCTGTGGCAGCTACAGAAGTTCCTGCTGAAGGAAGTGTGCCAGCCTCTGAACAAAAATCCGGCGAAGAAGCAACTAAGAAAGAAGAAAAGAAAGAAGAGAAAAAATAAGCTTTTCGACTCTTCCCCTTCTAAAAAAAGGGTTAAAATATGTTACAAGCTATTCAACTCATTGTTGGCCTGGGGAATCCTGGCGACAAATATGCTAAAACCAGGCACAATGCTGGGGCCTGGTTTGTTGAACAACTCGCAAAAGTAAGAGACTGCGTTTTACACCCGGAAGCAAAATTTCAAGCCAAGCTCGCCAAGCTTCCCTCGGTCACGCCGGATTGTTTACTACTCATTCCCACAACTTATATGAACCAAAGCGGCCTCAGTCTACAAAAAACCGCTCAGTATTATAAAATTCCACCTCAGGCCATTTTAGTCGTTCATGATGAAATTGATCTACCGCCGGGAAGTGCTCGTTTAAAATTTGATGGCGGCTCAGGTGGTCATAATGGCTTGAATAATATTATCGATCAATTGCAAACCAAGCTCTTTCATCGCCTTCGCATTGGGGTCGGACATCCGGGTCATCGAGAAGCGGTGACTGATTATGTCTTAGATCCACCTTCCAAAGCAGAACATCAACTGATTGACGAAGCGCTAGTACGTGCACAAGAAGTATTGCCTTTTATTTTAGAAGGCGACTTTCAAAAAGCGATGCGCCAATTACATACGGAGTGAAGATATGGGTCTGAAATGTGGTATTGTGGGCCTGCCCAATGTTGGCAAATCCACTCTCTTTAATTGTTTAACCAAAGCCGCTGTTTCTGCAGAAAATTATCCTTTTTGTACGATTGAACCCAATGTTGGTATTGTCCCGATCCCCGATCCTCGCCAAGACAAAATCGCAGCGCTCGTCAAACCAGAACGTATTATTCCTACGACAGTCGAGTTCGTGGATATTGCTGGCTTAGTCAAAGGGGCTTCTCAGGGCGAAGGACTAGGCAATAAATTTTTATCGCATATTCGTGAAACCGATGCCCTCGCTCAGGTCGTGCGCTGTTTTGAAGATTCGGAAGTGATCCATGTCGCAGATAAAATTAATCCTGCTGCGGATATTGAAATTATCAATATGGAATTGGCCTTGGCAGATCTTGATACCGTCAACAAAAGCCTGCAGCGTTTACAAAAACAAGTTAAAGCAGGTGATAAGGCCGCACAGCTTGAAACTCTTTTACTGGAACGCCTGAAGTTAGAACTCAATCAAGGCTTGCCGGCTCGGCGTTTAAAATTATCAGCTGAAGAAAAGCAAGTTCTCCGTCCGCTTCAACTATTAACACTCAAACCGACTTTATATGTTGCCAATGTGGGGGAAGATGGTTTCAGTGACAATCCTTTTTTAGACCAGGTTAAAAAAATCGCTGCAGAAGAAGGCGCTCCGGTTGTCACCGTATGCGCTCGCCTCGAAGCAGAATTGTCTGAGTTAAATGATGAAGATAAAAAAATTTTCCTAGCCGAACTGAAGCTTACAGAACCCGGCCTCAATCGGGTTATTCATGCCGCTTATAAACTGCTTGGTCTTGAAACTTTTTTCACTGCTGGCCCAAAAGAAGTACGCGCCTGGACTATCCCTTCGAAAGCGCTAGCACCACAAGCCGCAGGCGTTATTCATACCGATTTTGAAAAGGGCTTCATCCGTGCCGAAGTGATTTCTTATGAGGATTATATTCATTATCAGGGTGAGCAAGGCGCCAAAGAAGCAGGGAAATGGCGCCTAGAAGGAAAAGATTATAGCGTAGCGGACGGCGATATTATCTTTTTTCGCTTTAATGTCTAATTTCTGGGAATCACAACTTAAGTGCCTTATTCTGAGCGAAGCATTCTTTGCTCAGAATAAGGCACGCTCTTCAATTCTTCATTTGCGCTTTTTTAAAAAAAAATATATTTTATTATCTTGCTTCTTACGAAGGTGAAAACATGGACACTAGAACTGAAGCTTCTCGGAGTGCTGCCTTAGCCGTTCGTGATGAAGAAAAGCAATATACAAACACGCGTTCGCGTGCCACTCAAACTGAAGCAGCAACTTCTTGCAGCACTTCATGTATTCTACAAGCAGTCGGTCTTGCTCGAACCTCTTTCAAAGAAAAATTCATTCTTCTCTTCCTAGCAGCGCTGATCAGTCAAAAGTTAGTTGAGCTTACAGAAAATATCGGCAATGCTTGTATAGTTCTTTTCGCAGAAGAAGATGATTCTACTTTGAATCACAGTAAGAATCTTGAAACTTTTATTTCTTTGATTATTTTTATAATCAGTTTGAAAATTCTAGAGAAAGAATTCAGCAAGGGAAAAGAAAGGGTTCGTACAATAGAAAATTCTCTGAACAATCATCAACAACAATTAGATGAACTAAAAATACCAGACATGGAAGCATCCCCACTGTCCCACCCTCTCGTAAGAGAAAGAACAAATCAAGCCGATCGTTTTAATTCTGCTCTTTCTCTTAGCTCAATGAGCTCTATTTCCTTTAGTTCTTCTTCTGCTCCTGCGAGTTCTGCTTCTGTTAACACGCCTTCCCGCCCTATTCATTTTACAAAATATCCGGTAATCCTTTTAGGAGGTGAAACACCTGCTCCTACTGATGAGAACGGTTTTGATGAAAACTCTCCTAGTGAGGAAGGATTTGCACCGCCTGGCAGTAATCCCTAAACCGGACCCTCCTACCCCTACCCCTTCCTCCACAAAAAGCGTGGAGGAAGGGGGTTCAAGTCAAGGCCGAGAAATTACGCAGAGTCCTAAAACTGCCGCTGGCGCAGCACTTCAAATAAACTGATACCAGCTGCAACTGATACATTTAAACTTGAGACAAAACCCTGCATGGGGATTTTGAATAAGAGGTCGCAATTTTCACGGGTGAGGTGGCGCAGTCCTTTCTCTTCATTTCCTAGAACCAAAGCCAAAGGGAGTTTTAAATCAGCTTCATAGAAGTTTTTTTCTGCTTCGTTTGCTAGACCAAATAACCATATACCGCGTTCTTTTAAGTGCTTCATGAACCGCGCTAGATTAGTCACTTGAACAAAGGGTATGACTTCCGCAGCACCGCAAGCTACTTTCGCAACTGCTGCAGTCAAACCAACGGAGCGATCTTTTGGTGCAATCACAGCATGCACACCTGCTGCATCTGCTGTTCGTAAACAAGCACCCAAATTATGTGGATCCTGAATGCCATCTAAAATAAGTAATAAAGGCGGTTCTTGCAGAGCGGCTAAAATAGCTTCTAGCTCATCTTCAGAATAGGTTTTTGTTAGCTTACAATCAACAACGATACCCTGATGCCTAGCTTGTTGCGTCAAACGATCCAGCATTGCGCGTGAAACCAGTTGATAGGAAAGATCAAGATCTTGCAAAGTTTTTACAATCTTTTGCAAGGGATCCTGTGCTACGGCCTGATCGAGCAGGTAGGCGCATTTAATTCGTTCTGGCTGTTTGGCTAATAAGGCTTCAACAGCATGTAAACCAAAAATAAGATTTTTTTTAGACATCAGGAATTTTATCTCTTCTCTCGTCTTTTTTTTGTTCTTGATTTTTTATCTTTGCCTTGCTTTTTATTTGCTTTTTTAACAGGCGATCTTTCCTCTAGCACAACAAAATCAATTTCACGCTCATCTAAATTCACCCGCGCTACCCTCACGCGAATGGGATCACCCAGTCGGTATTGTTTTCTTGAGCGCTCTCCCTCTAAACTGAGTTTCATCGAATTAAAATGATAATAATCATTGGGCAAGGTGCTAATGTGAACCAAGCCTTCTACATAAATCCCTGACAGTTCAACAAAAAGACCAAAGCCCGTGACGCCGGAGATAATACCATCGAAGGTCTCACCGACCCTATCCATAATAAATTCACATTTTAACCAATCCACTGCTTCGCGAGTGGCCTCATCTGCACGACGTTCAGTCGTAGAGCAATGTTCTCCCCATTTTTCAAAAGCACTGAGTGTTTCGGCTTGGCCCTTGTTTTGCAAGATACTGCGAATACCGCGATGCACGAGAAGATCTGGATAACGGCGGATAGGCGAGGTGAAATGCGTATAGGCTTCGCAAGCCAAGCCAAAATGTCCTTTATTGATTGGGCTATAAACAGCCTGACTTAAAGAACGGAGTAACATGGTTTGTATGAGATGAGCATCGGGACGATCAGCAATCGAATTTAAAATGGCAGCGAAATCAGCAGGTACGGGGTCTTTCTTGGTAGATAATTTGATGCCGAGCTCAGACAAAAAACGGCGCAAATCATTTAGTTTGTCTACGCTTGGCGGCTCATGGTCTCGATATAAAGCCGGATATCCCTTAGCAAGCAAAAATTGGGCAGCACAAATATTCGCAGCTACCATACATTCTTCGATCAAGCGATGTGCATCATTACGAATCAGCGGGATGACTTCTTTGATCTTGCGATTTGCGCCAAAAATAATTTGAGTTTCAGGGAAATCAAAATCAATAGCCCCTCTTTTTTCGCGCGCTTGGCGCAGAATATGATACAGATCAAATAAATTATTAATAGCAGGAAGCAGTTCACGATAAGATTCTTGCAAATGCTTATCTTTTTGAACTCCCATTGCATAGACTTGTTTGTAAGTCAGCCTTGCCTTGGAGTGGATCACCCCTTCAAAAAAGCTATAGTCCGTTACCCTGCCTTTCGCATTAATGGTCATCTTACAGACCAAGACTAAGCGATTGACCTGTGGTTTTAAGGAGCACAAATTGTTGGATAAGACTTCTGGCAGCATCGGAATAACGCGACCAGGAAAATAAACGGAATTGCCTCGATTTAAGGCTTCTTGATCTAAGCTTGAGGCAGGTTTCACATAATAACTAACATCGGCTATCGCAACCTGCAAAATAAAACCGCCATCCGCTTTCGGTTCACAAAAGACGGCATCATCAAAATCCTTGGCATCTTCACCATCAATGGTAACAAAGGGCAAGGAACGCAAATCACAACGCCCTTCGAGCGCCTCTTCTGGCACTTCTTCAGGAAAGGAAGCAGTCTCAGCAAATACTGCCTCTGGCCAGAGCTGTGGCAAACCATGATTACGGATAGCCACATTAATTTCCATGCCAGGGGCCATGTGGTCACCCAAAATCTCTACAATCTTACCGATTGGCCGGGTCTGTAGAGTGGGTTGGGCCGTCAAGCTGGCAATAACCATTTGACCATCTTTCGCTTTCCCATGTGCCTTTTGAGGGATGATGAGCTCATGACTAATCCTTTTATTAACGGATTTGACATAGCCGGCATCGCTATCCGCATAATAGCGGCCCACAATTTCAGTGGTGTTATGTTCTAGCACTTCAACTATAATTGCTTCACGTCGTCCGCGGGAATCAATTGCAGAAATACGAGCTAAGACGCGATCCCCATGAAACACCAAACGCATTTGTCTTGGGCCAACAAAAAGATCTTCAGAACCATCATCGGGTGCGACAAAACCAAAACCATCCTTGTGTCCAATAATATGGCCGGCAATGAGCTCCATTTTAGCTATGGGACCATAGGCTCCGCGACGATTTTCATAGAGTTGTCCATCACGGACCATAGCAATCAAGCGACGACGTAAGGCTTCCTGTTCTTCGGGCCTAGTTAATTTCAGCTCTTCAATTAATTGGCGACGCGAGGCCGGACGACCACGCTCTTCTAAATGTTCTAAAATGAATTCACGACCAGGGATGGGGTTTTCGTATTTTTTAGCTTCCTCATCTAGATTTGGATATTTTTTTGGCACTCTTACTTTCCTTTCATTTATATGTATGAAGCAGCTTCGACTTAGCAAGGCTCTGCGGTATGATAGCAGTTAAAGGATGCTCTTTAGGGTACGATACCTGAACTCACCATAAGAAACTACAAAGGAATGCTATGCGCCCATCTCGAGTCCTCTGCTTATCTTCTTTATTTGTATTTATTTTGATCAGTGGTTGCACCCTTTTACAACATGGCGATGATCCGAATTATACACTTTGTAAGAACTTACAAGGTAAAATTCAATTTGGAAGCAATACCACCACGTACATGCCTGGGGCCGATCGAACTGATGTAGAAAAGCATCGTTTAGAGGCGACCTATGATAAGCTAAATTGCTCACAATACCAATGGCTTAAATTTTAGGCTAAGATTTCGCTAGAGCGAAATCTGCCCCTATTTGTTATTTCTTCTCCCCCTATCCGGGTTAGGAATAAAGGATAAAATGCCCTCTCTTTAAGCAAGCTTATTCCTTTTCCCAAATAAGCTAAGCATGCTAAAATGACCCTCAGAAACTCCATCATTCGCGGTTATTGGAGAAGGCGAAGAATGACAAGTACAAGCGATGGGCACTTATAGAATCCCGAGGAGAAGATATGATTAATCATTTGTTAGCTTACAGTTTTGGCTATTTTTCTGCTATGCCTTGGTGGGGGTACATCCTTGTTACGCTAGTTTTTACCCAAATTACTATTTTTAGCGTCACGCTTTATTTGCACCGCAATCAATCGCATCGCTCACTTGAATTGCATCCCCTCATCAGCCATTTTTTTCGCTTCTGGCTCTGGCTGTCGACCGGCATGCTTACCAAACAATGGGTGGCCATTCATCGCAAGCATCACACCAAGGTTGAAACCGAGGATGATCCGCATAGCCCTGTCACCTATGGTATTCGCAAAGTTTTTTTTGAGGGCGCAGAGCTTTATCGTGATGCGCCTAAGAAAGATCCTCACTTGCTGGAACGCTATGGCAATGGCACACCAGATGATTGGGTAGAACGCTACATTTATACGGGTCGCAATCGCGATGGTATTTTTACCATGTTAGCGCTTAATCTTTTTTTATTCGGTGTGCCCGGCCTTTCTATCTGGGCCTGCCAAATGCTGTGGATTCCTTTATTTGCCGCCGGCATTATTAATGGCATTGGACATTACTGGGGTTACCGTAATTTTGAAACACCGGATGCTTCACGCAATATTATTCCCTTGGGCTTTATTACGGGCGGTGAAGAGTTACATAATAATCATCACACCTATGCTAATTCCGCCAAATTTTCGGTTAAATGGTGGGAGTTTGATATAGGCTGGTTGATGATTCGCTTATTGCAAACCTTTGGCTTAGCCAAACCCAACTATGTTCCGCCTAAACCTGCTTATGTACGCGAGAAAACAATCATTGACGCAGAAACCATTAAAGCCTTAATGCGCAATCGTTTTCATTTGCTAGCTGAATATAGCAAAAAAGTTATTTTGCCAGTACTTCGTGAAGAAAAGCGTAAAGCACCGAATCAAGGTAAAACGCTCTTGTCACGAGCACGCGCCTTATTAGTTCGCGATAGCGCTTTTCTAGACAAAAACAGTCAACAACATTTAGAAAGCACGCTCGCTCAATTTAAAAACTTAAGCGCCGCCTATCAATTACGGCTGCAGCTACAAAATCTCTGGCAACAAACAGCAGCCACACAAAAGGAATTAATTGATAGCCTCTATCAATGGTGTCAGCAGGCGGAAATGTCGGGGATACAGGCTTTGAAGGATTTTGCGAGGTATATTAAGACTTATACTTTGCAGCCGACCTAAAGCGAGCTTCGCTGAATGAAACTGTCATTCTGAGCAGCTGTCATTCTAAGCAGCTGTCATTCTGAGCGAAGCGAAGAATCGTAACCGTTCACGGCCTTGACTTGAATCCCCTTCCTCCACGCTTTTGGTGGAGGAAGGGGCTAGGGGTAGGAGGTAGCTTCTAAAACTAAAGAAGGGCCTTTTTCTCCAAGAAAATATTTTTGAATTCCCTCCACAAGAAAAGCCAAAATATCCCTACTCTGTTGCTTGCAAGTCGTTACTATCGTGAAAATTCTTTCAATAAAACGGCTTCCTCGCTTCTGGTAAGGTTTGAGGTTTCAAGTTGATTGGCGATGAATCCTGCTTCATCCGCATTAAAAATATCCATAAATAATTTCGCTTCTTATACCATTCTTTACTTTAATAGTCGCTTAAAAACAGAGGGAAAATATGAAAAATGTAAAAATAAACTATGTCCGCACTCTCCGTCAAAATACAACCGATGCAGAAAAGCATCTCTGGTATTTTTTAACGGTATAAAGTTTTGCGATTTTGGAATGACACAATTTTAAAAGAGACATCTATGGTTCTTGAAATGATTTTAGAGGTTTTAGAAGCTACCTCCTACCCCTACCCTTCCTCCACAAAAAACGTGGAGGAAGGGGGATTCAAATCAAGGCCGTGAACGGTACGAAGAATCTGTATAAATAAAAGAGATTCTTCGCTTCGCTCAGAATGACAGCTGCTTAGAATGACCTGCTCAGAATGACAGCTGCTTAGAATGACAGTGCTTAGAATGGCAAAAGCGGTTACATCACAACGAAAGCTGTTAAACTGCTACCTCTCCTCGAATAGCCGGATGGCATTGATAATTCAAGATCTCAAAGTCATCAAATTGATATTCAAAAATCGAAGCGGGTTTACGCTTAATATCAAGTTTCGGCAAAGCGTAGGGCTGTCGGGAAAGCTGTAATTTGACTTGATCCAGATGATTTAAATAAATATGGCAATCACCACCGCTCCAGATAAAGTCGCCTACTGCTAAATTACATTGTTGGGCGATCAGATGGGTTAATAAAGAATAGGAAGCGATGTTAAAGGGCACGCCGAGAAAGGAATCTGCTGAGCGTTGATAGAGCTGACAGGACAGGCGATTTTCTGCTACATAAAATTGACATAAAACATGGCAAGGGAAAAGTCTCATTTTCGGCAACTCGCCGACATTCCAGGCATTGATAATTAAACGGCGCGAATCGGGATTGGTTTTAATTTGCTTGATTAATTCACTAATCTGATCAACCGTTTTTCCTTCTGGTGTTTGCCAAGCACGCCATTGTTTGCCATAAATAGGGCCGAGGTTGCCCGCAGCATCTGCCCACTCATCCCAAATACTAACCTGATTGTTCTGTAAATATTTGATATTGGTATCACCACTTAAAAACCAAAGGAGCTCATGAATGATACTGCGAGTATGCAGTTTTTTGGTGGTGACGAGAGGAAAGCCTTCCTGAAGATTAAAACGCATTTGATAGCCAAAAACCGAGACGGTGCCAACCCCGGTGCGGTCTTTTTTTTGAGTGCCTTCTGTCAAGATATGGTGCAGATAATCAAGATATTCTTTCATGCTGAGGCCTTCCTCTTATAGGCTATGGCCAGCATGATAACACCGAATAGAATCATTGGTAGTGATAATAATTGGCCTTCGGTGAGCCGCTCCCAAAACAAGCCGATTTGGATGTCGGGTTCACGAAAAAATTCGAGAGAAAATCGAAAAAAACCATAGCCTAATAAAAATAAGCCGGAAACTGCGCCTAAGGGTTTTGGCTTTCTTGAAAAAAACCAGAGGATTAAAAATAAAACAAGGCCCTCAAAAAAAGCCTCGTATAACTGTGAAGGGTGACGAGGAAAGGGACCGCCTCGTGGAAAAACCATGCCCCAGGGCAGCGTGGTCGTACGGCCCCACAGTTCATCATTGACAAAATTACCAAGCCGGCCCAAACCTAAGCCAAGCGGCACAACGGGAACAATAAAATCACCTAATTCCAAGAAATTTCGCTTCATTCGCCATGAGAGAAAGACCAAGGCTAGAATGGCGCCAAGCAGCGCACCGTGAAAAGACATGCCGCCTTTCCAGGTTTGAAAAAGTAAGAGTGGTTGAGAGAGGAAGAGGGGCCAATCGTAAAAAATCATATAGCCTAAACGACCACCGATAATGACACCGAGCGCTACAAAAAATATAAAATCGGAGATTTCTTCTTTGGTAAATTGGCGGCTAGAACGCGCGCGATAAGATAATAAAATCCAAGCGAGAAGGAGGCCGACTAAATAAGCTAAGCCATACCAATATACAGGCCAGGAACCAAGATGAAAGGCAACGGGATTGATAAGGGGGTAAGTTAACATTTATTTATCTGCCTGCACGAATTAAATTTCCGAGGCCTGCTTTCTCCAAAGCAAGTTCCATATGACAACGAATCATGACAACGCTTTCCATACTCAAGACTTCCTGTAACAATTTGCTTGCTCTCTTTTTAGTAAACTGACGAATCACAAATTTAATGCGGCTGAGTGAAGAAGCATTCATACTGAGCGAATCAAAACCAATGGCTACCAAGAGCATGACGGCAACGGGGTCACTCGCTATTTCACCGCAAATACTAACATGTTTGCCTTCTTGATGGCCATGTTCCACAATTTGAATAAAAGCTCGCAATACGGCTGGATGTAAGGAATCGAAAAGATTGGCGACGCGTGAATTATTTCGATCCACAGCCAATAAGTATTGTGTTAAATCATTACTGCCGACTGAAAGAAAATCGACGCGCTTTGCTAAGGCACGGGCTTGATAAATAGCAGAGGGGACTTCCATCATGATTCCTACCTGTGGCATCTCGATCTGGCAACCTTCCTCGAGCACTTCGGTATAGGCTTTTTTTAATAAACGCAGGGCCTCATCCACCTCAGTTACATCTGTAATCATGGGTAGCATAATACGGAGATTATTATAACCTTCGCTCGCCCGCATCATGGCACGAACCTGGGAGAGAAAAATTTCAGGATGGTCAAGCAGAACACGAATACCACGCCAACCCAGAAAGGGATTATCTTCTTTGACGGGGAAATAAGGTAGTGCTTTATCACCACCAATATCAAGCGCTCGCATAATGACAGGACGCGGGGCAAAGGAAGATAGCAATTGGCGATAAATGATTCGTTGTTCTTCGCTCGAGGGAAAACGCTCACGAATTAAAAAGGGAATTTCAGTGCGATATAAGCCCACGCCTTCTGCGCCTGCTGCAAGTGAAATACCAATATCTGCCCCAAGACCGGCATTGACAAGAAGCATCGTACGATGAGCATCTTTGGTGATAGCCGGTTTATCACGCAAGACCTGCAAAGAGACATCTAGCTTTTTTTCTTCTTCGGCAAGACGCTGAAACTCCGTACGCGCTACTGCTGTAGGAGAAACATAAATTTGGCCATAATAGCCGTCTACTATAATGTCTTTACCTTGCAGATCGAAAAGGGGTAACTCACTCACGCCCATCACTGTTGGCACATTCATGGCGCGCGCTAAAATAGCGACATGGGAAATACTCGAGCCCGTTGCACAAATCACACCAGCAAGACAGCCTTCAGGGACTTCCGCTAAATCTGTCGGTGTAATTTCTTCGCCAATTAAGATGGTTTTGTCCGTATATTCGGGAAGAATACGTGTGTTTTTTTGTAGATAGGCAAGCACTCGGCGACCAACATCGCGTAAATCAGAGGCCCGCTCGCGCATATATTCATTGTCAAGATTCAGTAAGTGGCTCACATGCGCTTGAATCACGCGTCGTAGCGCACCTTGGGCCCAATTACCAAGACGAATTTCTTCAATGACCTCCTGTCCCAAGCCCGTATTATCTAAAATCCGTTGATAGGCATCAAATAAAATCTGCTCTTCGGATTGTAATTTTGGATAAAGTCGCTCACCTAAAAGCTGCATATCCTGACGAGCCGCTTCTAAGGCTGCTTCTAATAAGGCAATTTCAGCTTCGATATTATCCGGTACCCGATCAGGAACAGCATCTAAATCTAATAAGGGATAGATGAGGATGCCTTTGCCCATACCAATTCCAGGCGCTCCCGACATACCTGAAAATACGGCTTCTCTTTCTTTGATTTGATCTTCAAAAAAATTGGCTAGCTGTCCTGTCGCCTCGGCATGCGCGATAATGGCAGCGAGTTGGGTCGCCAGGGTAACCAGAAAGGCTTCTTCGGACTCATCATAACGCCGCAGTGCTTTTTGCTGAACAAAGAGCACCCCCAGAACCTGTCGATGATAAATAACAGGCACGCCCAAAAAGGCGCAATAAACTTCTTCTTCAACTTCTTTTACATGCAAATAGCGAGGATGTTTAGAGGCTTCTTCAATATTCAGTGGTTCTTCACGATCACCAACCAAACCAATCAAACCCTGGCCCATGGGAATACGTACCTTACCTACTGCTTCTGGATTCAAGCCAATGGTGGCAAAAAGAATATATTCCCCATGACGTCGGTCAAGGAGGAAAATGGAACAGGCATCGGCTTCCAAGGCCTGGGCAGTTTCACTGACCATAATATTGAGTGCTTCTTTAAAATGGGAAGTACTGGAAACTGCTTGGATAATGCGCCTTAGCGTCGTTAGCATTGCTTAGCTCGTGTCGGGTTTGTCGTTTTTAAATCGTCGCGATAAGATGAAAGGGGCAAATTCTTGCATCACCTCTTCATAGACCTTTCGTTTAAAAGAAATAATCTGTCGCAAGGGGTACCAATAAGAAACCCAGGCCCAGGAATCAAACTCGGGATCTTCTGTGGCAAGAAGATTAATCTTGGCTTCTTGATTCACAAGCTGTAGTAAAAACCATTTTTGCTTTTGGCCGAGGCAAATTGGCTTAGTTCGACGACGGATTAAGCGCTTAGGTAACTCATAACAAAGCCAACTCTTACTGGCTACGATGATTTTAACATCTGCCGATCGAAGGCCTATTTCTTCTTCCAACTCACGATACATTGTTTCTTCCGCGGTTTCGCCCTGACGAACGCCGCCTTGAGGAAATTGCCAGGCATCCATACCTAGGCGCTTTCCCCAAAAAACCTGGCGATTCGCATTGACTAGAATAATGCCTATGCCAGAACGATACCCTTGTTCATCTATCATTTCGGGAACCACCTTTAGCGAATCGCAAGCGCTTGCCTACAGATTCTTGTTAATATAGATCATTAACATCAGAAAAGCTTTGAATTTTTAAAAAAAACTCAGGTAAACTGAACTTTATGAAAAACCGAGTTTTCTTATTTATCTTTCTACTCATTTTTGCGTTTTTAAGCCTTTTTTTCTCTCTCTTGAAAGGTAGTACATCTCTTGGTTTCGATCAAGTTTTTACTGCTCTTTTTAGACAAGGCAGCGACTTGAACAAAACTCTAATTTGGCAACTTCGTCTGCCACGGGCCTGGTCTGCCTTTGTAAGCGGTGGTCTGCTTGCTCTCGCCGGCAGCCTCATGCAGATTTTATTAGGCAATCCCTTGGCTGATCCTTATGTACTAGGGATTTCTAGTGGCGCAGCCTTAGGCGCCTTACTCGCCTTGCTTTTGGGTTTAGGCAGTTTTTACCTGCTCGGCTTTGCCTGGCTCGGAGCCTTAGCTTCTATTGTTTTGACCCTTTTATTAATCAGGGGACAAATTGGTCAAACTTCTCGCTTGCTTCTCACAGGAATTTCTCTCGCTTGTGGGCTCTCTGCTTTGATTAGCTCTATTCTGCTTATCGCGCCAGATCGTATTTTGCATAATCTCTTGTTTTGGTTGGTCGGCGACCTCAATGAAGTCAGCTTTCCTTTTTTAGAAACTTTGTTTTTAATTTTCAGCTTAGGTCTGGTCACCTGGCTTGCTCCGGCCTTGAATATTTTAAGTCGCGGCGAAAAGGAGGCACAGGCACTTGGCATCCATACCGGCTCCTTGCAGGGCTTACTCTATCTCTTAAGCTCGCTCTTAACAGCCTGCGCTGTCACCCTAGCCGGTTGTATCGGTTTTATTGGTCTCGTCGCTCCCCATCTTTTACGCCTTTTCCTGGGCTATGATCATCGCCTTCTCCTACCAGCCAGTGTTTTGTTCGGAGGCAGTCTTTTGATGCTGGCTGATCTACTTGCAAGAACAGTAGCCGCACCACAGCAATTACCTACTGGAATCGTGATGACGCTGATTGGTGTTCCTATTTTCCTATTTTTATTAGAAAAAAAACAATGAAGCCCTCTCCTCTTCTTAAAACACAGCAACTCGGCATACAAATTGCTCATAAAATTGTTTGCTCACAACTCGAGCTAGAAATTCGTCCAGGGGAATTGTGGGGCCTCTTAGGACAAAATGGCAGCGGAAAAACGACTCTACTTCATACCCTAGGCGGCCTGAAGAAACCTGCAGCGGGTGAAATTTATTTGGCTGAGCAGAAAATCTCTCGCTATTCCGCCAAAAAACGGGCTCAGCGGATAGGCCTGCTTTTTCAAGAAAATCAGGCTGTCTTTCCACAAAGCGTATGGGAATATTGTTTAGCTGGGCGTTATCCGCACTTGACTTCTTTTTTGGAAAAGAAAAACGACCAAGCTTTCGCAGAAGAGGCCCTGAAAACCATGCAGCTAGACAAGAAGCGTTCGCAAAATATTTTGACGCTTTCCGGCGGCGAATGGAGACGCTTGGCGCTCGCAACGCTTTTGGCGCAGGATCCAGAGCTGTATTTGTTAGATGAGCCACTCAATCATCTGGACTTGGGTCAAAAGCATTTACTGCTGCAGTATTTTCACAAACAGAGTCGACAAAAAAAAATCAGCGTGCTAATGGTCTTGCATGATATTAATATTGCTGAACAGTACTGTGATCGAATTGTCATGCTCTTGGGGGAAGGCCAGACCCGAGTAGGCTTGAAGAAAGAATTGTTAACAGAAGCTCAGCTTTCTATTTTGTACCATCATCCACTTCATTTACGAGAGGATGGTGAAAAAAGATGGTGGCTAGCTGAATAAGTGGAGGATTGTGTTATGGCGATTCGTGTTCTTGTCAATGGTGCCAAGGGGCGGATGGGACAACTAGCAGTCAAGGCTATTGAGGCAGATCCTCAGTTTGTCTTGGCCGGACAAGGCGGCCGAGGCGATAAGCTGAGCTCACTCATCAAAGACAGCGAGGCCCAAGTCGTCGTTGATTTTACTCAGCCACAGTCTGTTTATAAAAACAGCTTAGCGATCATCAAAGCTGGTGCGCGGCCGGTGATTGGTACGACAGGTTTAAATCTGAGGCAAGTAAAAAATATACAGGACCGTTGCAAAAAATTAAAACGTGGCGCTGTGATCGCACCGAATTTTTCTCTAGGCATGGTCTTGCTCATGAAATCTGCTCGAGAATTTGTAAAATATTTTCCTCAAGTTGAAATTATTGAAATGCATCATGATCGCAAAAAAGACTGCCCCTCGGGAACAGCTTTGCTGACAGCAGAAATTCTAGCTGCTGCACGCTCGAAAGCAAAACCTGCCCCCGTGAAAACACAGGAAACCGTAGCAGGCGCACGTGGTGCGCAGTATTTAAAAATTCCCATCCATGCCGTGCGCCTACCAGGACTAGTCGCTCATGAGCAGCTTATTTTTGGCGGGATAGGCGAAACGGTAAGCCTTCGTCATGATACCCTAGACCGGCAGTGTTTCTTACGCGGGCTGCTGCTCGCTTGTAAAAAGGTAATGAAATTACAGCGCCTGGTTTATGGTCTGGAAGAGTTGTTGTAAGCAGAGATCTTTAAGAGCGGATGAAGAACCAAGCTGGAGAACAAATTTTGCCCCCAACTTGGTATTCTGCAGGGATTTTTAGCGAGTTTCACCCTTATACATTTGCTCTGGTGCATGACAAGAGCAAGCAGCAATCGTACCTAACATAACGAGCACCCCAAGAACAGCGATCAATTTCTTCATTTTGAAGCTCCTTTTGTTGGACATCCACAAGATTCAGTATATCGCATTGGAATAGGGAAACACTAGCTTAGCTTGCTGGTATGCGTAATTAAAGATTTAAAATATTCAAACTGCGCCAAACTTTAGCATGAGGCTGGCAAGGCGTGGTGCGGTGTATAATGTATCTTATGCCCCCTATAAATGACCTTGGTCTCGCTTTACTCTATCTTGGCATTGCACTGATGCTTGCCGAACTCTATCTTTTTACTTTTGGCTTGTTTGCCTTAAGTGGTCTGACTCTTTTCGTCATGGGCTCTGTCCTCTTTTTTAAAAATCCGGCCCTTGAAATCGCTTGGCCTCTTGTTGTGGGTCTGGGTCTTGCGACTTTTATCTTCATTCTACTGGTTTTAATCTTAGCTTTTCGTGCAAACCGCCAAAAAGTGCTCACGGGAAAGGAGGCTTTAATTGGGGCGAGAGGAGAGGTAGTAAGCTGCAAAAATGGTAAAATTATCCTTCGCCTACATGGCGAACTGTGGCAGGCCCAAGCAGAAGAGCCGCTAGAGCCAGGTCAAAAGGTTAGCGTTAGCAAGGTTTCTGGTTTAGAATTAACAATCAAACCGCTACACAAAAATAGAGAAGGATAAAATATGATCAGTACTCTTTATGTCGTCCTTGGCCTGCTTGGTCTACTCATCCTATCGGCCATTAAAATCTTACGCGAATATGAGCGCGCAGTGGTCTTCACCCTTGGACGCTTCACTTCCACGAAAGGTCCTGGCCTATTTTTAATTATTCCCCTGATTCAGCAAATGGTTAAAATTGATTTGCGAACCATCGTTTTGGAAATCCCGCCACAGGATGTGATCTCTCGTGATAATGTTTCGGTTCGCGTGAGTGCAATTGTCTATTTTCGGGTTATTGATCCTTCGCGAGCCGTTATTCAAGTCGAAGATTATTTTATGGCGGTCGGTCAACTTGCTCAAACAACCTTGAGATCTGTTTTAGGACAGCATGAATTGGATGAAATGCTAGCTGAGCGAACCAAGCTCAATGCTCATATTCAGCAAATTCTTGATGAACATACCGATGCCTGGGGCATCAAAGTGAGTCTCGTTGAAATCAAACAAATTGATTTAAACGAATCGATGATTCGTGCTATTGCTAAACAAGCAGAAGCTGAACGAGAAAGACGCGCTAAAGTTATTCATGCCGATGGTGAGTTTCAAGCCTCAAGCAAACTCCTGGATGCAGCAGAAATTTTGATCAAAAATCCGCAAGCCTTGCAATTGCGCTATTTGCAAACCCTCTCTTCGATTGCAGAAGAAAAGAATTCAACAATTGTCTTTCCTTTTCCCGTTGAAATGCTAACTACTTTTATCAATAAAATGGGAGGAAAAGAATAGACATTATGCTAAAACGTTTTTTACCCTCACAAGACAATTTTTTTGATTTGTTTCAAAATACTGCGGATATTTTGGAGCAAGCAGCAGAGGAATTTCATAGCTTATTTCTTCATCCTGATAATCCCCAGGCACGAGTCGATGCCATTGCTGCCTATGAAGAAAAAGCAGATAAAATAGCACATGTTACTTTTGAAGCCTTACACAAGACTTTTATTACACCCTTTGATCGTCATGATATTCATGCACTCACAAGCTCTCTCGATGACATCTTAGATCTCATTAACCGTTGTGCACAACGCTTTTCTTTTTATAAACTCAAGCAACTGCCGAAAGAACTAATTTCTCTTGCAGAAACAAGCGTTCAATGTACTCAGCTTTTAAAACAAGCGGTTTCTCATTTACACTCTCTTCAACAAGCAGCTAGTATTTTAAAATATTGCCAAGATATCGACCATTTAGAAAGCCTCGCTCATCAACTAGTGCTTGCCGGTGAAAAGGATTTATTTTTAAAACAAGAGGATTTCAAAACTTTTTTTAAATTGAAAGAAGTGTACGCTTGGACCAAGCAAGTAATTAACCGTTGCCAGGATGTCGCTAATATTATCAAGGGCATTGTGCTTGAGTATTCTTAAATGATGAGCCATGCAAGTTTCGCTTTTATCATCTTTACTATTTTTCTAGCCTTTCTTTTTGATTTCCTGAATGGTTTTCATGATGCGGCTAATTCAATTGCGACCATTGTCTCAACACGGGTTTTAAAACCGCAATGGGCAGTATTATGGGCGGCTTTTTTTAATTTTATCGCCTTTGCTTTTTTTGGCTTGCATGTCGCAAGCACAATTGGCACAGGCTTGGTGGATCCTTCTATCATCAATGAGCCGCTGATTTTTGCTGCCTTAACAGGTGCTATCTTTTGGAATATCCTGACCTGGTATTTTGGTCTGCCCTCCTCTTCTTCGCATGCTTTAATCGGCGGACTCTTGGGAGCGGGAATCGCCAAAGCCGGCTTTCAGCCTTTAATTCTGCCGGGAATCTTCAAAGTTTTAGCTGCAATTGTGCTTTCACCTTTACTGGGTCTTTTTATGGGCTCACTCTTCATGCTCTTCATCGCCAGACTTTTCTTTTATACCCCTCCGCAGCGTATTAATTCCTGGTTTCGCCGTTTGCAATTGCTTTCTTCTGCTTTCATTAGCCTGGGTCACGGCGGCAATGATGCTCAAAAAACGATGGGCATAATCGCTCTGCTTTTGTATACCTCTCATCATCTAGGTGATCATTTTTATGTGCCGCTGTGGGTGATTATCAGTTGTAATTTTGTAATCGCACTGGGTACTTTTTTGGGTGGCTGGCGTATTGTGAAAACCATGGGAATGAAGATTACTAAATTAAAACCGGTCTCTGGCTTTTGTGCGGAGACTGCAAGTAGTGTCACTTTATTTTTGGCAACTTTTTTAGGCATTCCTGTATCAACAACGCATACGATTACTGGCGCTATTGTCGGAGTGGGTTCGATTTATCGAGCGCGAGCAGTACGCTGGGGAGTGGCGAGGAATATTATTTGGGCCTGGCTGCTGACTATACCCGCGGCTGGCTGTATGGCGGCTTTGATATGGGGGGTACTGGGATTGTGGCCTTAGCTGGTTTGCTTTTCAATTCTTTTTGGAGGGCTTTAATTTCATTGTCAATGACAATAGCAGTCGCTGTTCTTCCTAAGCTTCTAAAAAAACCACTTTCTCGATGTGTTTTAACGACAGAAGAAGCTCGGTATTGTTGATAGATTAAAATCCTATCAATGGGATCAGAGTGCAATTTTACAAGAGCCTTCAGTGTGTCTAAGAAATTTTCTTTTATATGCTTTAAATCTTCTTTTTCTGCCTTTGTATATCTCTCTCCCAAAAAACGGGGTTTAGGTTTATTTGCTGTTAAATCAAACTTGCCTTGTAAAAGGTGCAATTCATTTTGGATACAGTTTTTTTGTAATTCAGGATCGATTTCTACTTGTTGTTTATTAGAGGCTAGGCAGTAGACTTTTTCAAATTTATTCCATTGCTCTGCATACTTTCGCATGCTTCTCATACCCATCTTCGTCTTTTTTTCGGCCATCAGTTCATCCATCTGACTAAAAACATTTTTTGCTTCTATCTCTTTTGGCTGAGCATTTCTACCCCCTCTCTTTTCGGAGCCTTTTCGATCTTGTATGTCGGGAATAATCTTTATTATTTCATAATATACTTTTATTGATTCTAAAATATCTCCGGAAGCTTTTTTATCTGTAAAAATGTTAAGCGCTTTTTCAATGCTATTGAAATTAATCGTTGCTTTAGAAAGTAGGTTATTTTTGCACTCTTCAAATTTTTTCTTAATTTCAGATTCTGTCATACCCCCCACTTTATCTTTAATAGCTGTTTTTTCTGCTTCTTCGATTAAACGAAAAATATGATACCTTGCCTCCATACCGATAGCGTCAATTTTTTCGTACAAAATAGCATTTTCATCAGGGAGTTTTTCATCAGGGGGTTTATTATCTGAAAAATCTAAAAGAAAGGCAGTAGTCCAGGGCTGAAAATCTGCATCTTTTTTCTGATCAAGCGCTTCCTCAAGAACTGTGGCAGAACGCGTACCGCATAAATGAATATTATGTAGTCCCATATCAAATGAAATTGTATTTGCCTCGCATTGATAGAGGGGAGAATTGCCAAATAACAATTTATAAACCAGTTGGGCTTGTTGCTCTGTATCAAAGGAGATGACATCTTTACCATCCTCATTACTATATGGTAAAAAAATTGCCCGCTTATCCTCATCTTTAAATTTGACCGCTACTTCACCAGGATGCGAGGATCCGATTCTTGTTGTTTGAGTAAACTTATCTCTTAATTCTGAGGTTGGAAATACGATTGCGACAAAACCGCTATTAAAGCCTTGTTTAGCAGCGCCGGCCCGTCCGCCATGCGTTTTATATAAGATAATTTTGTCTGGTGAGTTTTCTTGCTTCTCTTCCTCAGGAAAAATTTTTCCTTTCTGTTGAGCAGCTTGTGCTTCTTTCTGCGGATTATATCTAAATTCATATAATTGGTTTTGCGCTACGGCTGCTAGATTGAGAACATTGCTCAACTCTCCTCCTGTTAAATTTCCCATTACCGGACTGATTAGTTCATGAATAAAACCACTATGGGCAGCATCCAAAGTCTCTACGTTTATTGGATCCTCAGGCCCAAAACCAAATATTCTTTTAGCTTGCGCTACGCTAAGCTCTGCGGGATTAAGCGCACAAATTTCTTTAATCTCTGCTAAGCTTAATTTACCTGCTAAAGGAAAAGGTTTTCTTACCGAAGCAATTAATTTATCGCACATGTTCAGTAAATGAGGAAAAAGGATTAAATCAAGCCGTTCTTTTTCCTGGGCTAAAATTTCTGTAGCTGGGAAAACAATAGTGTGCAGCAGCTGGTTATAAGCCTTTTTGATCTCTTCCTTGGTAAGAATCTCGTCTGGTTTAAAACCGAAAAGTTCTTTAATTTCCTCTACCCGCAGGTTTGAAACCCGAAGCGTGCAAAGTCTTCTCAGCTCCTGCAAATTATGTTCTGAATTTTCTTCAGCTTCGAAAGGCATGATGATTCCTCGTGAATATACTTTAGTATAGCTCAAGAGGAATATTTTAATTTTTATTTAAAATCAAATAGATAGCTCAATTTATCCTTGTCTTCGCCCTTCGCCTCTCTATCACCGGGCAAATAAGAAATTCACCTTATGCTGCCATCGTTCCTTGCCGAAGGCGCCTAAGGTGAGTAAGAAATAAGAATGAAGGTTGAAGACAAGACCCCACATTTATTCTGGGGAGTAGCGAGAAATATTATTTGGGCCTGGCTGCTAACGATACCCGCGGCTGGCTGTATGGCGGCTTTGATATGGGGGATACTGGGGTTTTGGCGCTAGCTCGTTTGCTTTCCAATTCTTTTTGGAGAGCTTTAATTTCATCGTCAATGTTAATAGCAGTCGTTGTTCTTCCCCAACTTCTAAAAAAACTACTCTCTCGATGGGTGATAACAACAGGAGAGTTTCGGTATTGTTTATAAATTAAAATCTTATCACTTGGTTCAGGGTGTAACATGACAAGAGCCTTCAAGGTAGCTAAGAACTCGTTTTTCAAGAGGCTTAAATCTGCTTTTTCCGCCCCAGTATATTTATCTCCAAAACAACCTGGCTGGGGCTTTTCGGCTGTTAAAGCAAATTTACTTTCTAAGAGACCCAATTCCGTTTCGAAAACAATTTTGTTCATTTCTGGAGCGATTTTCATTCTCATCTGATAGATGTTTTTAATTTTATTCCATTGTTCCGCACCCTGGCTCATCATCTTTCTCTTATGTTTTTCTAGTAATTTACCAAGCTGAACAAAAACAGCTTCTGCTTTTATATTTTTGTAAACGAATTGATTCCCCCTACAGTGGAAACCCTCTCGATCTACTAATTGAGGAATACTCTCCATTATTTCATTGTATACTGTAATTTGTTCTAAAATAGCTCGGGTCGGATCTTTATCTGGAATCGCCCCTCTAATTTTATCCATGTGAATATTAGAATTCCTAGAGAGTAGGTTCCCTTTTATTTCTTTGAAGCTTTCTTCAACTTGGGCTTCACTGACGCCTTTTCCCCTTTTTGCAATAGCTAATTTTTCTGCTTGTTTGACTAGACAGAAAATATGATATCTTGCTTCCATAGCTATAGCCTCAAGTTTTGAGTATAAAATAGCATTTTCATTGACTGGACTTTTATCTGAAAAATTTGAAAGTAATGAAGTAGTCCAGAGCTGACAATCTGTCTCATTTTTTTGTTCAAGTTTTTCAGAAGACTTCAGGCTGCTAGCACATAAATGGAGGTTATGTAATCCAAGATCAAAACTAATTTTATTTTGATCGCATTTATATAAAGGAGAATTGCCAAATAATAACTGGTGAACCTGTTTTGCTTGCTGATTTGTTTTAAAGGAGATTACATCCTTACCATCCTCTTTATTATATGGTAAAAAAATTCCTCGCTTATCTTCATCTTTAAATTGATAAGTTATTTCATCTTTTACAGAATTTATTTCCGTTGTTTGAGCAAATTTATCTCTTGATTTTTGATTTGGAAATACGATTGCAATAGTACCGCTATCAAAGCCACGCTGAGCATATGTTCCGGCCCGAGTCATAGTTGTTTTATATAAGATGATTTTCTCTGGCTGGCTAGCTCGATCCCTTTCTTTTTGTTTTCTTTTCTCAGGAACCTTGCTAGCAAGAACAGTTTTTGTTTCAGGAACGGTACTATTTTTTCTATTCTGATCGCTACTAATTTCTGAGCGCGAACTGAATTCTTCAGAGGCCGGTTTAGGGAATGCTTGTACTTCTTCCTGGGGACTATATCTACTCTCATCTAATTTGTCACGGACCACCTTCGCTAAATATGTAACATCGACCAGTTCTTGGCCTGTTAAATCTTTGAATGCCGGTTCCATAAGATCATGCAAAAAACCAGTATAAGCGTCATTCAAAGACACCCAGTTTATTGGATCACCTGGTCCGAAGCAGAATAATTGTTTAGCTTGCTCTAGGCTAAGCTCATGAGGATTAAGCGCACAAATTCCTTTAATCTCTGCTAAATTTAATTTACCTGCTAAAGGAAAAGGTTTTCTTAGTAACTTAATTAATCTCGCCTTCATTTGAGGCAAAATAATACCAATAATCAAATCAAGTCTTTCTTTTTCCAAGGCTAAAATTTCTGTCGCTGGAAAAACAACTTTTTGCATAAGATGACTACAAACTTTCACTACATCTTCCCTTGTTATTAACTGACCTTCCTTAAAACCAAAAAATGCTCTGAGCTCTTCTTGACTCATTTGTTTAGGATAAAAAAGGCCAAGAGCGCAAAGTCTTCTAAGCTCTTGCATATTATGTTCTGAACTTCCTTCACCTTGGAAAGGCATTGGATTTTTCCTCGTAATCTCGTAATATTGTGTTTAAATGTGCATTAAATGAACAGTATAGCGTGCCATAGGAGAGACGAAAATATTTATTTTTATATATAAATCAAATAAATATATTCAAACGCGCGAGTGGACTGCGCGCGCGAAATGGGGTCAAATCTTGTCTTCAACTCTTCAACCTTCACCCCCCAATTATCGGCGAGCAAATAAGAATGAAGGTTGAAGACAAGATCATATCATTACCCACATCTTTGAAAAACCCCGTCATTGCTGCCCGCGAAGCGTTTGGGCGTGGCAATCTAGCTTTTTATTGCTGTTAAAAAAGCTTGGTAAACGTTCACAGGCATAGCTTAGAAAACCCCCTCTCCGCCCGCGCTTTTTGCGGGAGGAGAGGGGTGGGGAGAGGAGGGTTTAAAAAAATGACGGTCCGGGTATGCTACCAAAATATGAAAAAATTTGATCGACAATAAAATTTGAATGAGTAAACGAATAAGTTCGATTGCTTCATCTAAAGTCTTAGGACTTAAATTGATTTTAGAAATATCTGGGTTCATCCTTGATGCTTCACATGATAACAATTGTAGGCCCTCCTCTCCCCATCCCTCTCCTCCCGCAAAAAAACGCGGGAGGAGAGGGGGTTTTCTAAGCTATGCCTGTGAACGTTTACCAAGCTTTTTTAACAGCAATAAAAAGCTAGATTGCCACGCCCAAACGCTTCGCAGCCTCGCGATAGAGATGTGGGTAATGATATGGACAAGACCCATGTTTTCCGATTACTGGCGCTATTGTCGGAGTGGGTTCGATTTATCGAGCGCGAACGGTACGCTGGGGAGTGGCGAGGAATATTATTTGGGCCTGGCTGCTGACGATTCCTGCGGCTGGCTGTATGGCGGCTTTGATATGGGGGATACTGGGATTGTGGCGCTAGCTGGTTTGCTTTTCAATTCTTTTTGGAGGGCTTTAATTTCATTGTCGGATATTCTAGGGCTTCATTTGAGGTGTTTTTACTTTCAGCGTTTCATCAAGCATATCTTCCGCTAGTTTACTCACTACTTTTTCAGTTCGAGATACTTTAGCAGAATAGGTTCCTGTCGATTTTCTGGCAGCAATAATTTCTTTCTCTAAATTATTTAATGTCTTGTGTAAAGTAGACGAGGTGATTTTGCTTTCAGGTTGAAGCGCTTGTTTTGTTTTTTCTAAGGCTTGCATACGTTGTGCTGCGCAAGCTCTACTAAGATCTTTATCATGTTTTTCTCTGAGGCGTTTGATTTCTTCGTCTAAAACGGCTTGTATCGTTAATAATTGCTCGCGGGTAATCGGAATACTATTTTCTTGGACTTCTTTTCGATAGTCTTTATTTTCATCGGTGATTTCAAGGCTGTGGGCTCTTTCCAAAGAGAGCTCTTTTCCCTGTGTATGAAAATAAATTATTGATGAGATAGCGGTCTCTTCTCTTTCTTCTTTCTCAGCATGAGGCTTATCAGCCAGTTCTTCTATAGCCGCTACTAATTCAGCGCGGTTGTCGGAAATCAGTACTTCGTTGCGAACTGCAATGCCCGCTCTTTCGATTTCTTGCCGAAGACTCATATACGCAATACTATTTTCTTTTTCGCTGTGATCGACTAAAACAATTTCATCAACTGATTTTAAAGCAGCAATGAAGGCTTTTTTATCTGCAGCGGTTTCATAATCGTTGACCTCAACAATGCCAATTGTTTTTGGAATGACGGGTAAAAAATCCTGGCGCCATTTCTTTAATCTTTCAATAACCTCTGGCAGTGATGGACGCTCATTGGGGTTTTCCGCTGTCATTTTTTCTAACATCTTTTTTAATTCTTGATCCTCCTTAAGAGGCGATTCCACTTGAAGTTCATCTGACAAGCCACATATTTCTTGCAAGGTTTTCCCGAGAGCAAAGACCTCGGTTGCGGTAGAATAAGTAGCTTTCGCATCTGGCCGAAAAGGCTCTGGAAGCTCTGGAGCCATGTAAGTTCTCGTGCCAATAGAAACATTGCGGCTGGCTACACCATTGGCGTCCTTCATTAAGGCGAGACCATAATCCACTGCTGTCACCTGATTATTTAAAGCATCATAAAGCAGATTGGGTGGCTTAATATCGCAATGCAAAAAACCTTTTTTATGAATATCCTGAATGGTTTCAGCTGATTGAATGGCAATATCCAGTAAGCGCAGAGCGGAAGGTTGTGGATGATCCTGAAGGAAAGCATACAAATCACTGCCTTTAGCATAATTCATCACGAAATTATATTTGGGTGTTTGAGCTTGTTTCGATGGTCTTTTTACGATCTGCCCGCGACTTTCTCCTATTAATTTGAGTATCGTATGCTCATCTTTAACCATCTCCACCTGCTCATCATAGGCTTCTTGAACTTTAAGTGCTTTCCATTCGCCACTTCGAAGATTTTGCACTAATTTGACTTTACCATACCCACCGGCACCTAAATGCTTACCCTGTTTTAGCCCCTTATAAACAGCATATAAAGTTCCATCTGGTTCTTTTATAACACCATAAGAGGCATTGACTGCTAGAGAAACCACGGATTTGCCTTGTTCTTCTGGCGTTAATAGTTTTAATCGTTTCTTTGCTAAGGCTATTAGTTTTCCTAGTGCTTCTTTTGAATATCGAGCAGGAGCTACTGTCTTCAAAGCCTCCTCGATTAAGTTTTTTTCTGATTGGTTTATTAAAAACCCTTTATCCGCATCAGCTAAATCTTTTACATCCACCTTTAGAGGAAAATCTGCGGTTTTGATCATTTTTACAGACATAAGAATGATCCTCAGTATGTTTTAAGTATAGCCTAGCTATTTTTTATTTTTATTTAAAACAATCAAATACTTAAATGGTGTCAAATCTTGTCTTCGCCCTTCGCCTCTCTATCACCGGGCAAATAAGAAATTCACCTTATGCTGCCATCGTTCCTTGCCGAAGGCGCCTAAGGTGAGTAAGAAATAAGAATGAAGGTTGAAGACAAGATTTGACCCCACCCATGACCCGGAAAGGAAAAAATGAAGGAAAAAAAGAAGAAAAGCAAAATAAAAAAGAGGAAAGTTTGCACTCCCCTCTTTTCAAAATTTTATTTATGCCCTTTCAATCGGTATGCGGATTTCGCTTGGATAATCATAAGCAGCGCCATCAACAACATCAACAGCACCACCAATTGGGCCACCAATCAGAATATTTCCTGCGATTAAAGCTTTGGTTGCAGATGGAATAACTTTATGCGCTGTTGGGTAGCCTTTTTTTCGGCATTCTACATTGAGATTTTCATAGCTTCGATTAATCATGACCTGGCCTGGCGTTGAGGGAACATACCAAGAACCTTTGTTATTTTCGAGGGTACATTTCGCACCTTTTACTGGATCTGTTGAAATCAAAACAGGTTGATGCGTGCCGCTGACTATAGAAGCACAGCCTGTTAGGCCTAAGGCTAAAAATGCTAAAAGTAGGAGACTATTTTTCATTGAAGAATTCCTCGTTTAAGATTGTTTTATTATTAGACGCTTTTTGAAAAATGGAATGGTAATTATATTAGTTGATATATTAAAAAGCTAGTTTGATGCCGGGATAGATCCTTCGCTACGCTCAGGATGACAACTAGCTCAGGATGACAACTAGCTCAGGATGACAGCTAGCTCAGGATGATAGCTAGCTCAGGATGATAGCTAGGAGCTGCCTATTCTGAAAGATCAGTAGACGCTACTTGCCTCTCTGATTTTGGTCGATAGGCAACATCTAACTCACGAGCTGCTTTTACCTCATCTAGTCTTTTGACAGGTAAAGAATGGGGCGCTTGTCGAAGCAGCTCGGGCTGTGTTGCTGCTTCTTTTAAGATTTGAATGAGCGCTTCCACAAAAGCATCCAGCGTTTCTTTGCTTTCGGTTTCGGTGGGCTCAATCAACAGGCATTCAGGCACCAGCAAGGGAAAATACATGGTTGGGGCATGAAAACCATAATCCAGCAAGCGTTTGGCAACATCTAAGGCGGTAATGTGCAAGGTCTTGGCTTGGGATTTTAGAGTGAGAATAAATTCATGGGTAGCAAGGCGGTTGGGATAGGCTGGTGTAAAGCCAGCTGCCTTAAGACGGGCTAATAAATAATTAGCATTGAGCGTGGCATATTCTGCAACGCGTTTTAAGCCTGCTCTACCCAATAAGCGGGCATACATATGGGCTCGCAGAATAATACCGGCATTGCCCATAAAAGCAGAAAGGCGGCCGATGCTTTGCGGGCAATCTTTCTGCGTTAGGAAGCGATACTGTCCATCGACTTGGGTTACCATGGGAACCGGTAAATAAGGAGCGAGGCGTTGGCTTGCTGCCACTGGGCCACAACCGGGACCACCGCCGCCATGGGGTGTGGCGAAGGTCTTATGCAAATTTAAGTGTATAACATCAAAGCCCATATCACCGGGACGAACCTTAGCTAAAATGGCATTTAAATTCGCTCCATCGTAATAAAGCAAACCACCGGCTTGATGAACGGTCTTGGCAATTTCTAAAATATTTCGATCAAAGACGCCGAGCGTCGAAGGATTGGTCAGCATGATTCCCGCAGTTTTTGGACCAACAGCTGCTTTCAGCGCTAGCAAATCAACATCACCTTCTGCATTAGAAGGAATTTCACGCACCTTGAAACCACATTGAACAGCGGAAGCAGGATTCGTGCCATGAGCCGCATCGGGTACGAGGATTTCATTGCGTTCCGTATCACCACGCGCTTGATGATAAGCCCGAATCATTGCGACACCAGCCAATTCGCCTTGGGCACCGGCCATGGGGCTTAAAGAAACGGCATGCATGCCGGTCACAGCCTTAATAATTTCCTGCAACTCGTAAGCACAGATCATGAACCCTTGGCTGTTTTCATCGAGAGATAAAGGATGATGCCCCAAAAAGCCATGAAATTGACTAATGCGATTAATCCCCCGCGGATTATATTTCATGGTGCAAGAACCGAGGGGATAAAAATGTGTATCAATCGAAAAATTTTTCTGGGACAGTCGGGTGTAATGCCTGACCACTTCTAGTTCAGAGACTTCCGGTAGCAAGGGTTTATCCTGTCTTAAAAAAGAAGCAGGAAGATCGCAAGCAACTAGCAGGTCGGAAGGGTGTTGGGCCTTGGCACGACGATTTGCTCTTGAGTGCTCAAAAATAATCATGAAAGCACCTCTTTTAAGGCTTGTAAATAGGCCTCTAAATCTTCTTGTTGTTTGGTTTCCGTTGCACAAATGAGGAGAGACTCACCCAACTCAGGATAAGAAGACTTTAAAGCATACCCACCTTGGATTTGTTTTTTTGCTAAGCCCAATAAAACCTCATTCACTCCCCTCTTCAAGCGAAGAACGAATTCATGAAAAAAGGGAGTAGCAAACACAAGCTCAACACCGGGAAGCTGGCAGAGTAGTTTTTGCAAAGACTCCGCACGCTGGTGGGCCACGAGAGCAACCTTTTTTAAGCCCTCTGGCCCGAGGAGACTCATATGTATGGTGGAAGCGATTACCATTAAACCTTGATTGGTACAAATATTCGAGGTTGCCTTCGCACGACGAATATGTTGTTCACGCGCTTGGAGGGTTAAAACAAAACCTTCTTTTCCTTCTTGATCAACTGTTCTACCCACAATACGTCCCGGCATTTGCCGAATATACTCTTGTCGACAGCATAAAAAACCATAGTAGGGTCCGCCACAGGAAAGTGGAATGCCTAGGGGTTGGCCTTCACCACAGGCGAGATCTGCTCCCAGCTTTCCCCATTGCCCCGGCGGCTTCAATAAAGACATCAGTAAGGGATTCACTTGACCGATCACTAAGATATTTTTTTGTTTTGCCCAAGTCGTTAATTCATCAACTTCTTCTACAATACCAAAAAAGTTGGGTTGGGGAAGAACAAGAATATGCGCCACCTCTGCCGCTGCTTCTAAAGCAGCAATGCTCATTCGTCCAGTCTTCGCCTCGTAGGGAACTTCAAGTAATTTTGCCTCATGCTGCCCCACAATAGCGCGAACCACTTCACGATAATGCGGATGAATGGTTGTGGGTAATAAGATAGTTGGAATGACTGAGGCTAATTTGGAATGAACCAAGCGCATGCCCATTAGGACCGCTTCTGCTAAAGCAGAAGCACCATCATAAAGCGAGGCATTGGAAACGGCTAAGCCCATGAGACTCGCCATCATGGTTTGGAACTCATACATCAATTGCAAGGAACCCTGACTCGCCTCGGCTTGATAAGGCGTATAGGCTGTCATAAATTCGCCACGTGTTGCAATTTCCCACACGGCACCAGGAATATGATGCTCGTAGGCACCGGCACCAATAAAGCAACGGAGACTATTATTTTGTTTGGCTCGATCCTGCATTAAACGGCAGAGTTCCATTTCAGAGAGACCTTCTGGCAAAAGCGAGAGATCAAGCTCTTGCAGTGCCTTAGGGATTTCAGCGAATAAATCGTCGATGCTTTGTGCACCTATTGTGGCTAACATGGCTCGAACATCATCTTCCGTATGCGGAATAAAAGGCATGCGCTTCCCCGATATTTTAATGTGCCTCTGAGACAACCTGTTGAGAATATTCTTCTGCTTTTAACAAGTCCTTAGCATCTGATTCAAAGGGACGGAGCCGAAAAAGCCAGCCTTTGCCGTAGGGATCCTCATTCACCAATTGGGGATTTTCAATAACCGCTTCATTGACTTCAATGACTTCTCCGGCTAAAGGACAATAAATATCTGCTGCTGCTTTGACGGATTCAACCACGGCGCATTCCTGACCATTCTCAAAATGTGTATCTGGCTCCGGCAATTCCACATAGACTAAATCTCCCAACATGCTTTGGGCATGATCGGTAATGCCTATGGTGAAGCCATCTTCTTCTTGGCGTACCCATTCGTGGGTTTTTGAATAACGCAATGATTTTGGTATGCTGCTCATCTTCTATTGTATCCTCTTTTTAAAAAATCCCTTTCCCGCGTTTAACAAAGGGGGGTTTAACTCTTTTTGCTACCTGGCGTTTGCCACGTATTTCAACCAAGCAATGATCAAAAGCGCCCGCTGGAACACGTGCTAAAGCAATGCCTTTTTTTAAGGTCGGTGAAAAACTACCGCTCGTAATTTCGCCTTCGCCTATTCCTTCTATGATCACTTTCTGATGAGAACGAGGAATTCCCTCTTCGAGAATGAGGCCGACTAATTGACGTTTCACACCTGCTTGGCGTTGCTCTTCTAGAGCTTGTCGTCCAATAAAATTTCTTTCTTGCGGCTCGAAAGCAACCGTCCATGCCAAATTTGATTCGAGGGGCGTTACTCTCTCATCCATGTCTGTGCCATACAAGTTTAAACCTGCTTCTAAACGCAGGGTATCACGCGCTCCCAATCCACAGGGCAAAAAATGATGCTCTAGTAGAGTTGTCCAAAAAGCGGGGGCTTCACTGGCTGGTAAAATCCATTCATAGCCATCTTCGCCCGTATAGCCGGTGCGGGCTACAAATTGATGGTGAAGCCTCAGGGTATGAAAATTTTTTAATTGGCTTAGTGCTTCGGCTTCCTTCTCAAATATGGAGCAAATTTTTTCAAGGGTTTGGGGTCCTTGGGTTGCCAGCATGACGACATCATTGCGTTTTGTCAATTTCACAGTGTCGTTAAGATGTTGCTTAAACCAGGCCAAATCTTTTTCGCAGGTGGCCGCATTCACGACGAGACGATAAAAGTTTTCGTGAATTTTATAAACAATTAAATCATCTAAGACGCCGCCCGCTTCATTGAGCATGCAACTATAGAGCGCCTGCCCCAGCGTGAGTCGATCAATATTATTAGCCAAGAGATAACGCAAATAAGCTGCAACACCTGGTCCTTCTAGATCGATGACGGTCATATGCGAGACATCAAAAACACCTGCGCTTTCACGCACGCATTGATGTTCGGCCAGTTGGGAACCGTAATGAATAGGTAGTTCCCAACCTGCAAAATCAACCATTTTGCCATGGGAGGCGAGATGCTTATCATATAAAGGTGTTTTTTTGCCCATTTCTTCCCTATTTTTCAATTTAAATCTCTGGTGTGGGGTGGGAAAGAAGTATACCGCCATGGCCTAGGAAACTAAAGTGCTGGCGGAAAATTTCTTAGCTCACCCCCATCGCATAACGAGCAAAAAAGTTTTTTAGCCAGGGAAGATGCTGCACAGCAATGAAACCCTGGTTTCGAAGCAGAGCAAGATTTTTATTTTTACTGCTGAATAGAGCATGGAGCAATTTCACTGTCCGCTGCATAATTTCATGCTCACTCTGGCGGGCACGCTCATAGCGTCTTAAGTAGCTAGCGAAACTTCGGTCTTTTTTAAATGCTTCCAAAATTAACTCTGCTAAAAAAGCTGCATCGGCAAGACCTAGATTCAAACCTTGGCCAGCCAAGGGATGTAAAGTTTGCGCTGCTTCTCCGATTAAAGCCAAGCGCTGTTTCACATAGCGTGCGGCACGGCGCTCATACAAAGGAAAGAGTTGTCGTTTTGAAACAGCCTGAATTTTACCTAGATGAAAGCCGCTTGCTTCTCCTAAGAGCGCTTGAAAAGAACTTTCATTTAAATTAAATAAATGTTCTGCTTCTTGCGGTGTAGTTGACCACACGAGAGAACAGTGATGTTTATTCGCTAAGGGTAAAAAGGCCAAGGGACCATTTGGAAAATCATGGCCTGTGAGAAAAACTTGGCTTGCGGTTTGCTGGTGGGGTTGTTCCGTTTCTATTTCAGCAATCAGAGCACTGTGTTGGTAAGCTTCTAGATGTAAAGCAATGCCAGCCTGTTCTCTCACCCAGGAGTGAGCACCATCTGCTCCGATAAGTAGTTTGCAACGAAGGGGTTGGTCTGCATCCTGATAATGAAGCAGGAGTGCTTCCTCTTCTTCTTGTAGGGCTGTTAAGCGTAAGGGGCATAAGAAATCAATCGAGGAAAAACTTTTTAGTTTTTCTAGTAAAGTAGAACGGAGGAGCTTATCTTCAACGATATAGCCGAGAGCGGGCACATTTAAAGAGGCATGATCAAAAATCAGCTCGCCACCGCCTTTTTCATCCCATACGTGCATACGAGTAAAAGGGCTGCTGCGTTTAGCTTGGATGTCGGACCAGAGAGCGAGATTTTCTAATACTTGCTGCGAGGCTGGAGTTAAGGCATAAACACGAGAATCGTAATTCTGCTCTGACCAGCTTAGCTCTGGGCAGGTGGCATCGAGGATAGCAATACGCAAAGCACTCTCTTTTGCTAGCAATAAAGCACAAACAAGCCCTACAATACCGCTACCGACAATGATGACTTCATACATCTCTTTACACCTATTTTAAAAAGGCAAAACCAAGCTGGGCTTGACCGATAAGAGTAGATCACGAAATAAATCTTGAATGGTTTGCAGAATGCTTTCATTGAGCGCTTCAAAACGCAAAATCAGACAGGGTGTGGTATTGGAAGGACGGACCAAACCCCAGCCCTTGGCAAAATTGACTCGCAAGCCGTCAATGGTCATGACTTCTTCTGCATCGGCAAATTTTTTCTGGGCTGCTTTCATTTGCTTAATCAATTCAGCCATCAGTGTAAATTTTTCATCTTCGGCAACAAAGATTTTCAGCTCTGGTGTATTGATACTATCCGGGATAGCTGCAAAAACACTTTCACAATCTGCTTCATGAGCAGATAAAAGCTCTAGGAGTCGAGCGCCGGCATAAAGACCATCGTCAAAACCAAACCAGCGGTCTTTAAAGAAAATATGGCCGCTCATTTCACCAGCTAATAAAGCTTGGGTTTCTGCTAGTTTGGCTTTAATGAGAGAATGGCCTGTCTTCCACATCAAGGGTTCACCGCCTTGTTGTCGAATGAGCGTAGCGAGATGCGCTGTACATTTTACATCATAAATAATAGTGGCCTTCGGATGTTCTGCTAAGAGGGCTTTCGCAAACAAAATAAGCTGACGATCTGGCCAAATGATCTTGCCACTTCCTGTGACCACGCCAAGGCGGTCTCCATCACCATCAAAGGCAAGACCAAGGTCAGCTTGATGTTCGGCTACAGCTTTGATCAGATCTTGTAAATTATCGACTTGACTGGGATCAGGATGATGATTGGGAAAAGAACCATCTACGGTGCAGAAGAGTTCATGAACCTCACAGCCGAGACGACGATACAGTTCAGGTGCCACCATGGCGGAGATGCCATTGCCGGCATCAACAACAATACGGAGGGGACGTTTTAGGTGTACGGTATTTTGAATATGGCAGAGATAAGATTCCACAAGATCTGCCTCTTGATATTCTCCCTGCCCTTGCAAAAAATTGCCTGTAATAATTCGCTGATAAAGTTCTTGAATACTTTTTTCTGCTAAGGTTTCACCTTGGATGACCATCTTCAAGCCATTGTATTCGGGTGGATTGTGACTGCCTGTGATCATGACGCCAGAACGGGTCTTCAAGATAAAAGTAGCATAATATAAAAGTGGTGTGGGAACGCGGCCGATATCAATCACATCACAGCCGGTACTTAAGATTCCTTCAGCGAGACTTTCTGCTAGGAGAGGACTGGCGTGACGGCCGTCAAAACCAAGGGCAAGGCTGGTTTCGCCGGCTTCAAGCACTGTGCTGCCGAGGGCTTGTCCGATGAGATGCATACCTGCTTCGGTGAGGGTTTGACCGACGATGCCACGGATATCATAGGCACGGAAAATAGAGGGCGATAGCATCTTAGTTACTCCCGGAGTGACCGAAACCGCCGGTGCCACGATCAGTGGCATGAAAGTCTTTTACTACGGAAAAATGACTACGAATAATGGGTAAAAAAACCAATTGGGCGATGCGATCACCGGGTTGGATGGTAAAAGGCTCTTGGCCGCGATTCCAGCAGGATACTTTGAGCTCGCCTTGATAATCTGCGTCAATTAGGCCTACTAGGTTGCCTAAGACGATGCCGTGTTTGTGGCCGAGGCCGGAGCGGGGCAAAATGATAGCGGCGATAGAGGGGTTGGCGATATAAATGGCGAGGCCGGTGGGGATGAGGTGGGTGGTGTTGGGTTCTATCGTGAGGGGGGTAGTTAGGCAAGCGCGGAGGTCTAGGCCGGCTGAGTCGGTGGTGGCATAGGTGGGGAGGGGGAAGTCGGTACCGATGCGGGGGTCGAGGATTTTTAATTGGATGGGGGTAGTGTTTATATCCACAATTTCACAGGCATCTAACATGTTTAGTTTCCTTCATAATAATAATGGTCAGAAAAATAGCGGTTCTCGGGCTATATGCAAATCGGAAGCGCACATCCCTGTGCTCGGATTCCTTACCGTCCGTGGTCCATACGTTCCTCTTTGCATATAGCCCGAGAACCGCTATTTTTCTGAAATGTTTTATATATTTTTATAAGCTCCGCAATTAGGAGGGGGGCTAATTTTTGTTTGTGGGTGCGGGGGAAATGCTTGGACTGATTTTGACATAGTAAAGTTACTGCATTTTCGTCGCTGTTAAAACCGAGATCTTGGCCCACTTCATTAGCAAGAATAACATCCATGCCTTTGCGAATTCTTTTTTCTTTTGCCCTTTCCAACACCTTTTCTGTTTCGGCAGCAAAACCGACAATAAAGGGTTTGTTGGGAAGTTTTGCAACTTCGGCCACAATATCGGGCGTGCGTTCTAGCTCGATAGTCCAGGTTGCTGCTGATTTATGAATTTTCTGACTCGCTTGTTGTTTGGAGCGGTAATCGGCAACAGCGGCAACGGCAATGAAAATATCACAATTTTTTACTTCTTGCATAACGGCTGCATACATTTCTTCTGCGCTTCGGATGTGAATGATTTTAGCTCGCGCTGTATTAGTAAGTAGAGTAGAGCTAAGATGAACGGGGCCGCTAATGAGGGTTACTGTCGCACCGGCTGCAATAGCAGCTTCGGCCAAGGCGTAGCCCATTTTTCCAGAACTTGCATTTGTTAGGTAACGAACAGGATCAATTGCTTCCTGTGTGGGGCCGGCAGTTAGCAAAATATGCAAACCGGAGAGGGCTGGGGGTTGAAAAAAAGCACTGACTTCTTTAAGAAGTTCTGCAGGCTCCCGCATGCGACCGAAACCGATTTCGCCACAGGCTTGGCTACCCTCGTCAGGGCCAAGAATTTGAAGGCCTTGTTGGCGCAGAACTTGAACGTTTCTTTGAGTTAAAGTATTCTTCCACATGACCTGATTCATTGCTGGCGCAATTGCAATTGGCGCCTGTGTTGCTAAACATAGGGTGGTCAATAAATCATTTGCCCTTCCTGAAGCGAGTCTTGCGATAAAATCCGCAGAGGCTGGCGCCACAAGAATCAAATCGGCCCAACGTGCCAATTCAATATGCCCCATCGCCGCTTCTGCTGCGGGATCAAATAAATTCTCGCGTACCGGCAACCCAGAAAGCGCTTGGAAAGTTAGTGCGCTTACAAACTGCTGGGCATTTTCTGTCATGACAACCTGGACAAGCGCAGCGGCTTCGCGTAAGCGGCGGACTAAATCGGCACTTTTATAAGCAGCAATGCCGCCGGTCACACCGAGAAGAATGCGTTTTTGCGCTAAAGATGTAGTCGTTATTTGAACCATAAGAGACTTAACCTTTGGATTTTGCTATGAAAATTACACAATGGCCCTTAAGCGATCGACCACGTGAAAAATTCTTTAGTCAGGGTGTTCATAGTTTAACGGATTCTGAGCTCATTGCTATTCTTTTACAAGTTGGCAGCAAAGGCAAAACGGCTGTGGATTTAGCCCGAGAACTTTTAGATCAGGCTGGAAGCTTGAAAAAACTCTCACAGACCAATTCTGAGCAGTTCTATCAACTGAGGGGTTTAGGTAAAGCTAAATATGCCATTCTAAAAGCCGCTTTAGAGTTGGGCAAACGTTGCACAAGTGAAAAAATCCAGCTAGGTAAAAAATTAAATAGTAGTCAGGCCACTCAAGACTACCTCGAAGCTCAGCTAGGGGATCAAACTCGCGAAGTCTTTGCCTGTCTTTTTCTTAATCATCATTATCACATCCTCGCCTTTGAGAAGTTATTTCAAGGAAGCTTAACCGAAGCGAATGTCTATCCTCGCGAAGTGGTAAAAAGCGGACTGGCCCATAATGCTGCCAAAATCATTTTGGCTCACAATCACCCTTCTGGCAATCCAACACCGAGTGAGGCAGATAAAGAATTAACTGAGCAGCTAAAGCAGGCGCTCGCCTTAGTTGATATTCAAGTTGTTGATCATATTATCGTGGGACAGCAGGAGAATTTTTCCTTCGCTGAAGCCGGGTGGCTTTGAGTTCAGTCAGCAATTCTGGGTGAACTGCTGATGCCTGTTAAGCAGCTGTACCTTCATTTTGACTAGAGCTTCCAGAAGTAAGAATGCCAAGCCCTTTTTCTGCAACAAGGTTAAGAAGTCTAAGCGCTGGCCCTGTAGGATGCTTTTCACCCGTCTCCCACTTTTTAATAGTGGACGGGCTTGCATTTAAATATTCAGCAAATACCGGCTGACTCACTTTCTCACGTAATCGAATATGTTTAATTTGCCTAGGAGTGAACTTCTTAACAGGAGGCAAACACCTAGCATCAAACGTGTGCATGGTTTTTGCATCCATTAAACCAATATCAAACAGTCCTTTCGCTGATTCATGCACCACATCAAGAATTGATTTTTTCATTTGTCTGTTACCTCTATTAATACGCCCTCTTTAATCGCTTTGTTTATTTGATGCTCGTTATAATTAAAATAAGCCTTTGCCAATTCTTTTAATCCTTCCTCTTCTTTCTTTGTGATATTGCTTTTTTCGCCCTTAGAAAACCCATAGATGAAAATGGCTTTATCCTGCATCTTAAATGCAACAATAGTCCTCGCTCCTCCACTCTTTCCTCGATGCCCTAACGGTATGCGTTTTTTATAAATATGGCCGCCTAGATTTGCTTCATACAAGCCGACAACCATTTCATTTATTGCCGTTACCAGCGTTTTATCGGTTATTCTTAGCTTCTTTGCCCATTGAGAAAAAGGCTTGTTTTTCAAAATACGCATGTAGTTCCTTCCTATACTTATAATTATATACCACCGCGTGGTATATTTCCAGCCTGTCTTAAATATCTACAAATTGACCACAAATAAATCACTAATAAAAAAATGGGCAATATACATATATTGCTGAATAATATGAATATTATCATTTATTTTAAAATGAATAATCATAATTGGCATGGGTGCTGTATTAGGAGATAAATATCGCTTTAAGCGATTCGCCCCGAATTGCTGGAGTTTAGCCCCCTCCTCTTGCATCTCTTCCCTGTTTTTGCTATAAAGAGCCTTCTTTTTAGACAGATTGAGTAGCTTGCAATGGCAAAAGTATGTCCAATAACGGGTAAACGTCCTTTGATGGGTAATAATGTTTCCCACGCGAATAATAAGACCCGTCGACGTTTCCTTCCTAATCTTCAAAAACGCCGCCTATGGCTGGAAAGCAAAAAACGCTGGATCACCCTACGCATTACGACAAGAGGCATTCGTATTATTGATAAGTATGGGATTGAAAAGGTCCTGGCTGATATCAAATTACGAGAAAAAGCTCTAGCCGCCTAATCGAGAGAGAAGAATCATGCGCGAAATCATCAAATTATCATCTACAGGCAAAACCAAGCTTGGCAAACCGACTGGCACCTTTCGGACTATGACGAAAAATAAACGTAAAACTACCGAAAAATGCAAGTTCAAGCATTATGATCCACGTGCTTACAATACCAAAACTGGCAAATGCGGAATGCATGTGATCTTTGAAGAAACAAAGTTATCTTAAGTTTGCTTTAGCATCTTTTCATGCCAGAACTACCAGAAGTCGAAGTTGTCCGTCTTGGTATTTCTCCTTTTGTTCTTCATCAAAAAATTGTGGATGTTATTGTAAGACAGCCGCAGTTACGCTTGCCCATTTCGCCTCAATTAAAAAAAAATTTAGTTGGCCAAACCATCTTGGAAGTGCTGCGTCGCGGGAAATACCTTTTATTGCTTACCTCAAGAGGCGCTTTGCTTTGTCACCTCGGCATGTCTGGGAGCTTGCGCCTCTTAAAAGAAGCTTCTCCTCCCCAAAAACATGATCATGTTGATTTTATTTTTGCAAAATATTGTTTGCGCTTTCAAGATCCACGCCGCTTTGGTCTGCTGCTCTTTATAAAGGGCAATCCTTTTGACCATCCCCTCTTGTCTGCGCTTGGACCCGAACCTTTCAGTAAAAGTTTTAGCTCAGCTTATCTATGGAAAAAAGCACAAAAACGAAAACTGCCTATTAAATCATTTTTAATGAACAGTAAAATTGTTGTCGGTATTGGCAATATTTATGCTAATGAAGCTTTATTTAAAGCTAACATTCATCCGCTCACCAGAGCAGCTTCTCTGAGTCAGGAACAATTTAAAAAACTGTGCTTCCACATCAAAGCGGTATTAAGTCAAGCTATTCGGCAAGGAGGAACCACTTTAAAAAATTTTGTGAGCAGTGAGGGAAAGCCCGGCTATTTCACACAACAATTACAAGTATATGGACGTGAGGGCAAACCCTGTTACCTGTGCGGAACCACCTTGGAGCTACTGCGCCTCTCACAACGAGCAAGCGTTTTTTGTCCGCGCTGTCAGCCAAAGGAACATTAACACTACAATAACGAAAAGAAGCGTGTTAGATTAAACCTCTTAAAAAAATAATGAAGCAAGAAGAGAGGTTTTTTTACATGTCCTTATTGCCGCATTTTCCACTTCATTTAAATCCGATGGCAATTTTTGGTATTGCCTTATTATTAGGCTTAGTTGGCGGTGAGCTCGCTCGACGTAGTCGTTTTCTGCCTTTGATTTCAGGTTATCTTGCCATGGGTTTTTTAGTTGGCCCGGGGGGCTTTAATATCGTCAATGCTTCTGTGCTTTCCACTGCTCATATTTTCGTGGAAATATCTTTAAGCCTCATTTTATTCGAATTAGGAAAACATTTGGATTTTCGCTGGCTCTGGCGGGACAGAGGTCTTTTGTTTATGTGCCTTGCAGAATCTGGCTTGACCTTTGCTGCAATATTTTTTGTCTTCTTTTTAGGAATTCATTTATCCTGGCTACAGTCTGCGCTAGCTGCAACCATTGCCATGGCCACCTCCCCAGCTGTGGTGATGCTGGTAGCACATGATCTTTCTGCAGAAGGTCCGGTTACCCGGCGTACACTTTTTTTAACGAGCTTTAATAATTTATTATCCTTAATCGTTTTTACCTTCCTTCTACCCATGACCCAGGCCGACACCTTATCACCAAGCTTACAATTGCTTCATGCTACTTATCGCTTATTTGGCTCCTTTATTTTAGGAATGATCATGTTTGCTATAACAGAGGGCCTCGCCTATTTCACCGGTAAAAATAAAGAAAGCCAATTTGTTCTTTTTGTGGGGATGGTCATTTTAACTATCGGCCTTGCTGTAGCCTTGAATCTTTCTACTATGTTATCACTCATTGCCCTGGGCCTTGCTGCTCGTAACTTTGACCCGAAATATTTATTAATGGAAGTCGATTTTGGTTGGTTAGCCAGACTCTTTTTTATTCTGTTGTTTGTGGTTACCGGTGTTCATTTACAACCGAAGGGTCTCTGGGGAGTAACGGGCATTATTTTCATTTTTATTTTCACGCGTTATCTCGCAAAAATAATCGGCTTAGGCTTGTTTGCAAAAATGAGTAAATTGACGACTAAACAAACCTTCGCTCTTAGTCTTGCTCTCATGCCTATGGCCAGCGTCGCCATTAGCATGTCTAACCTGCTGTTGGATTTTAATCCGAACTTTGGCCATACCCTCTTATTAGTGATCACAGGCGTTGTCACCTTCTTTGAAATTTTTGGTCCGATTGCAACACAATGGGCCTTTATTAGCACGCGCGAAGCTATTCCCAGCAGAGAATCTTAAACATGTCAGGCTTATCTTCTTTTAAATCAAATGAAAAATTGACCATCGGCGTTGAACTCGAGCTGCAGCTTGTTAACTTACAAACTTTTAATCTCGCTCGAGAAGCAGAAGATTTTTTACGTCGTTTATCTTTACTCTCTTTTCCGGGTGAAATTAAACCGGAAATTACCCAAGCCATGTTAGAGATTAATTCTTCTGTACATCTCTCTTATCCTTCTCTCTTGAAAGAATTAAAAATTCTACGTCATTTGATTGCAGAAGAAGCCTATCAAACCCACATTGGCGTTTGTGGCGGCGGCACGCATCCTTTTCAAAAATGGAAAGAACAGCGAATCTTTAGAACCGAACGTT
>CAYXNR010000015.1:0-42083 GCA_964466595.1 uncultured Coxiellaceae bacterium
GGCACGCATCCTTTTCAAAAATGGAAAGAACAGCGAATCTTTAGAACCGAACGTTTTATGAATACTTCTGAGCAGTATGGATATTTAGCACAGCAATTTACTGTTTTCGGTCAGCATATTCATATTGCTTGCCGAAACGGCGATGAAGCGCTTTACTTATGCCATGCGCTCGCGCCCTATGTTCCCCATTTCATTGCGCTTTCCGCTGCCTCTCCCTTTAATCAGGGCGTTGATACTGCCTTTGATTGCTCGCGGCTCGCTATCATTAGCGCCTTTCCGCTTTCTGGTACACCGCCTTGGCTCTCTAGCTGGGATGAATTTATAAGCTATTTTGAAAACATGCAGCAGCTTGGCATGGTTAAAAGCATGAAAGATTTTTATTGGGATCTACGGCCCAAACCAGAATTTGGAACAGTGGAATTAAGAATCTGTGATACGCCACTGACTATTGAAAAAGCAGCTGAACTTGCTGCTTTTGCGCAATTGCTGGCTGCTTGGTTGTTGGATAAGCGGGTTGCTTTATCAAAAGATATTTATCTCACCTATCTTTTTAATCGCTTTCGCGCTGCTCGCTATGGTTTAGAAGCGGTTATTATTGATCCCATAAAAAAACAATCGCTGCCTCTGGCAAAAGATCTGATGCATCTTTGTCATGAATTAGATACTTATGCTGATAGCTTCGAAGCGGAAGAAGCTTTAATGCGGATAAGGGAGTCCGCCTTAAAAAAGGATAATGGGGCGGGGCTTTTACGAACTTATTATAATAATTTGCATACTTTAAATGATACGGTGCGAAAGCAGGTGGAGTTGTGGACGAATCGGAGTGGATGAGACTGATAATTTACCTCCTACCCCTAACCCCTTCCTCCACAAAAAGCGTGGAGGAAGGGGAATTCAAGTCAGGTTGAGCTGGCATAAATCAGCCTGATTTGAATCCCCTCCCGCCACGCTTTTTGTGGAGGGAGGGGTAGGGGTGGGAGGATTTTTCCAAAGCCTCAACTACTTTTTTCTGCGCAAAAAACTCCATATTTCACGTTTCCCGTTTCAAATCCTTCTCGCATCAAGCTGAGCTGGGAAACAAAACGGAAACCTCGCCATCCTGCTAGAGAAAGTATTTTAAAAAAAGAATAGGCTTTTGCTAGACGAATGCCCACAGACCAACTTGGCTTGACAAACTGAGACCAATCTAATTGCTGGCTCCGCTTAAAACCCGCTTCGGCAAGGATAGTTGAATAGTAAGACATCGTCGGCATATATGGTAAATCAAAGGCCTGGCATAATTTAAGATATTTTTTTGCTTGTCTACCCTCATATTCATCCTGACTAGAACACCAGGTGGCAAGCATTAGTTTTCCGCCAGGTTTGAGCACACGATAAGCCTCTTGCAAAAACAATTTTTTATCAAAGAATTGTTCGCAGCTTTCAAGCGACCAAACCAGATCAAAGGAATGATCAGCAAAACTAGTTAAAGCTAGGGCATCTTCAACCTGAAAGGTGGGATTGCTTAATTTTTTCTCTTCTGCGAGCTTGCTTGCCATAGCCACTTGTTTTGAACTGAGGCTAATCCCCTTTACTCTTGCTGCGTAATGTTCGGCAAGATAAAAACTACTACCACCCATACCACAGCCGGCATCTAAAATAGTGAGAGCAGGCTTCAGTTCCAATAAGGCAGCTAATTTTTCAATTAAGAGGGTTTGCGCATCGTGCTGCAAAGCGGGCTTATCATAATAACCATGATGAATATGCGGCCCCCACACCAGACGCCAGCCTTCGGAGATTTGATCCCAAAAACGAGCAATCTGTTGCCTAAGCTTTTCACGGTCTGTGAGTAGAATTTGATCTGTGCGAATTTTCATTTTTTTTATTTTCATTTCTCACGCTGTATTTTTCCATGTCTATAATCGTATCGTGGAAAGCTTTGGTACTGAGTTGATGCCCTACACTGATAATCGTTGAAGCGGGTAATTTCTCCCGCAACAGTTGATATAAATATTTTTCATTGTCTAAGTCAAGAGAAGAAGTGCTTTCATCTAAAAAAATCCATTCTGGCTTGTGCAACAAAATACGAGCAAAGCTAATACGCTGCAATTCACCGGGCGAAAGTAACTCTGCCCACTTGACCACCTTATTCAATTGAGGAATCAGCTGAGGCAAGTGACAATCTTCGAGTGCCTGATGAAAAACCTCATCAGGCATGGTGCTGCTAAGCTCGGTATGTGGAAACAATAAAGCTTCTTTTAAAGTACCTAGCGGGACATAGGGTTTTTGTGGCAAGTAGAAAATAAATTTGTTCTCCGGTAGTTCTATGCTACCTTCTCCAAAAGGCCAAATGCCTGCCAGGACTCGAATAAAGGTACTTTTCCCAATCCCTGAGCTGCCTTTCAAAAGATAATGACCGCCGCTCTTAAATTTTTCATTGATGTTTTGCAGTAAAGAGTCGCCTGTGGGCGTCTTGAGCGATACATTTCGAACAATGATTTCATTATTTGGAAGCTTTTCATAAGTCAGTTTATTTTGCGAAACAGCCCGCGCTTCGATTTCAGCCATGTGATTTAAAAAAGTAAGCAAACGTTTAGCAACCGCGCGCCATTGGGCAATGGTAGTAAAAGAACCAATCAAAAATGATAAGGCTTCTTGAATGCTGGTAAAAGCCCGCAGGCTTTGCATCAGACCGCCTAATAAAAAAACCTTATTAAAATAATTAGGTAAGACCACAAGCAAAGGTAAAAATACCGACATTTGATTGTAGCCTGAGGTAAACCACAGCAATAATTTTTGCCGAAGAATAATCTGGTACCAATTTTCTAAGACCCTGCCAAAATATTGATGCAGAATATTTTTTTCATCTTTCTCGCCTCGATATAAGGCAATGTGCTCGGCATGCGTACGCAAATCAATTGCAGAAAAACGAAAACTCGCTTCACGGCGTTGTTGTTCGAAATTCAAGCCAACCAAAGGACGGCCGATTTTAAAGGTAAGATAGGTTCCCACGATCGAATAGATAATAGCTACCCAGACTAGGTACCCCGGTATCGCCAGGGTGAAATGTCCAAGGTGAAGGTTGATCACGCCAGATAAGGTCCATAAAATATAAATAAAAGCAAAAAAGGTGGTGATAGACCCGACCAAGCCCACCAGCAAATCGAGTGAAATCGTAACGATCGCACCGGCGTCTTCTTGAATACGCTGATCTGGGTTATCTGTATTGACTTCAAAATTTTCTAAATAATAATAACTTCGTTTTTCAAGCCAGCGTTTAATAAATTGCTGCGTCATCCATTGACGCCATCGCAGACCAAAAAACTGTGCTGCAAAAAAACGATACACAGAAATTACAATAAATACAGAAGCCAAAAACATAAAAACAAGAAGCAGCGAAATGGCTCCTTGTTTATCGTAGGCCTGCAGCGCATTGTAAAAATAGTTGTACCAATAATTAAAAAGAACTTCCATGGCTACCAAAGAAACCGTCATGAGGATGATCAAACCTAAGAGGAGATATGCGAAGAGACGAGATTCTGAACGCCAATAGGCCGCAAGAAGTGTCCAAATGGTATATTTTTTTGACTGCAAGCTGCGTTTCATCGAGTTTGCTTCCTTAAAAAGGTTCAACCCAAGCGCTAACTACTATATTATAGGGAAAGTGCTATAAAGGACAGATTAGTATATGTATCTAGGCTATATCCATTTGCACTGTCGACATGCAGCTCGCACCCTGCTTCCGCTTAGCCTTCTGTTCATTCTATTTTCTTTTTTATGCTTAATAAGCGGCTGCTCTTCTGGAAACCAGGTTTCTTCAAGACAGGTAGGAGGCGCCGCTCTTGGCGGAGCTGCTGCCGGTGTTGGCACGGCTGCCTTGGGTGCGCCTCGGCCTCTCATTGTGGGAGCGAGTGTGGGTGGTATAGCGCTCGGCTATTATGTATCAACTGTTCGCTTTGATGCCGGGCCTATTTATCGAGCAAGAGGAGAAGTTTTTATACAGGGTGAATATCTCAGCATTAACCTTCCGTCCGACAAATTATTTGAACCCAATACGGCTGAATTCAAACCTCGGGCTGAGTCCATCTTGGATAGTGTCGTCGCTGTTTTAAAACGCTATCCGCGTTCTAATATTTTAATTTCGGGAAATACCAGCGGCATGGGCGCACCTCGTTTAGATCAACAATTATCAGAGGCAAGGGCGCGACAAGTTGCTTCTTATTTATGGGCCCATGGCATTAATTATTTTGAAGCTCAGAGTATTTCCGGGCGTCGCTTAACTTATGTGGGCTATGGCGATTATTTTCCGATAGCGAGTGATAGTAAAATAAGCAAGATACAGAAAAATAGCCGTATTCAAATTACTGCTTATCCTTCGCAGGCTGCTTTGCAATTAAATAAAACTTACTCTGGTTTTGAAAATATGGGGAGTAATTCTGATCCGGTGTCTTAGAAATAATAGATCGTTTCTTCAGTAATCATTCCTTCCATGGGCACATCGAAGGCTTCTCTCGGGAGTTGGCTTATTTTTTGCAATTCGTAGCCTAAACCGAGCAAATGGGGTTTGTTTTTGGAAGCAAATTCAGGTTCCAGCATAAAAGAGAAGGTTCTATCATAATAGCCGCCACCCGTTCCGAGTCGGTTTCCTCTCAAATCGAAAGCGAGTAAGGGCAGGAGGACGACATCCAGTTGAGAGGCAGCTAATTCTTGAGTGAAGTTTTGCGGTTCCTGGATTTGATAAGCATTCAAGCCCAAGGGCAGGCCTTGCTCATACAACACAAAGCGGAGTTTCTGCTCGGGCGCTAGAATGGGCAAATAACAGGCCTTTTTTGCCTGCCAGAGTGCTTGAATGATGGGAAAAGCATCGATTTCCTCTGCAAGAGCCATATAACAAGCAAAGTTGTGGTTGTTTTGAAAATAAGGACTCTCAATAAAATGCTTGGCCGCTCTCAAGCTCGCTTTCTCGCGATAGGCCGGACTAATCAAGCGTCTTAAGGGACGAATATTTTCTCGAATTTCAGTCTTGAACAGATTCAACCTCCAAACGAAAAGAATCTGAGCAAACTAAGGCCTGCTCGAGTTTCGTTTGTAAATGAGATAAACGCTGATGAAGCGCTTGTCTTTGCTCACTCATTTGTTGCTCAAGTTCGATGAGTTGAGAAGCTAGATTCAAGGCGGCCGTAATCCCTAGCTTTTCAGGAACAAGCGGAGTGGGTGTATGAGGGAGAACAGGCATGGTCTTATTAAGATAGGCTGCTGCTTTTTGCAGGGCCGGAATTTCATTTTCTTCGCATTTAATTTGATAGGCTTTTCCAAGTAGCTCAATTGTGATCATCGTCGCTGTGAGCGGGGAGATATTGTCAGTCATAGTTGAGACTTCTCTAAGAGTTTAAGCCGGGCAATCATCTTTTCTATTTGTGAAATAGCGAGTTGGTGCTTTTCTTGCAAGAGTTTTTTCTCGCCAAGTAAGACAGTTTGTTGATTGTGGGAATAACGCTCAGCCTGCCGTAGGCGATCCTGTTTTTCCAGCAAGCTTTGAATTTGCAATCTCAGTTTGTCTAAAAGTTCGTCCATGGCTGATCCTTTTATTATAACTTTTCTATTATCTAATAAAGTTTAAGAAAGTGCTATAACAAACTCCTATTGTCCTTCCTCTTCGTAGCTTGTATCATCCCGGGTCAGATTCTTGGTAATTTAGAATTGTGAGGACTTCCATGACTATTCGCGTTGCAATCAATGGCTATGGCCGCATAGGCCGTAATATTCTTCGAGCACACTACGAGGGAAAAAAATATCCCGATATACAAATAGTTGCCATCAATGATTTGGGCAATGTAGCAACCAATGTCCATTTAACACGGTATGATAGCACCCATGGCAAGTTTCCGGGTGAGGTAAGTGTTGCCGGAAATGATATGCTGGTCAATGGCGACCGTATTCAGGTGACAGCGGAGCGTGATCCTAAAAAATTGCCCTGGAAGGAACTGAATATCGACGTGGTATATGAATGTACCGGTTTTTTCACTAGCAAAGAAAAGGCAGCAGCTCATCTTGAAGCAGGCGCAAAGAAAGTTATTATTTCAGCTCCTGCAGAAGAGGTGGACGCAACCATCGTTTATGGCGTCAATCACCACAAGCTAAAAGCTAGTGATCAAGTTATTTCAAATGCCTCTTGCACCACCAATTGCTTGGCAACTGTAGTCAAACCTATCCATGAGGCCATTGGAATAGAGCGCGGCCTCATGAATACCATCCATGCCTACACAAATGACCAGCATCTATTAGATGTTTATCACGCCGACTTACGCCGAGCCCGTGCCGCTGCCTTATCGATGATTCCAACCAAAACGGGTGCCGCTTCTGCTGTCGGACTCGTTCTACCTGAACTAAACGGCAAACTAGATGGTTTTTCAATTCGGGTGCCTACAGCCAATGTTTCTGTCGTCGACTTTACTTTTATTGTCAAACAAAAAACTTCTGCAGAAGAAATTCATCAAGCTATTCAAGAAGCTTCAGAGGGCCCTTTAAAAGATATCTTAGCCGTCACCGAAGAACCCTTGGTATCCATTGATTTTAATCACAACCCGGCTTCGGCTATTTTTGATTTCTCTCATACCAAGGTCAGTGACAAACTCGTAAAAATCTTGGCCTGGTATGACAATGAGTGGGGTTTTTCAAATCGCATGCTGGATGTCACAAGCGTCCTGATGCATGCTAAAATGACTGAAACTGCCTAATGAGGAATTAGAATGTCTTCCTCCATTCTCAATTTGTTTGGCCGCTCGCCGATTGGCCCCTTAGAGGAACATATGGGGAAGGTTCATGCCTGCGTCAAAGAATTGCTTCCTTTTTTTGAAGCCGTCCTCTCGGAAAATTGGCAACAAGTTGAAGCCATTCAAACACAGATTATGCAGCTCGAAAATGAAGCTGATACGATGAAACGCGATTTGCGTATTCATCTTCCTAAGGGCTTGTTTATGCCCGTTGCCCGCTCTGATCTCCTCGAATTACTCAGTGTCCAAGACCGCTTAGCCAATAAGGCCAAGGATATTGCCGGTGTGGTTTTAGGACGCAAGTTGACTTTCCCGCCTAGTCTTGCCTCTACCTTTCCTATTTTTCTCAAACGCTGTATTGAAGCCTCGCAACAAGCGAATGCAGCCATTCATGAACTGGACGAATTATTAGAAACCAGCTTTAGCGGGAATGAGATTAAATTAGTAGAGGACATGATTTCTCATTTATGGCAAATCGAACGCGACACTGATAAATTGCAGATTCATCTCAGGCAGGCTGTTTTTGAAATTGAAAACAAGCTCTCTCCCGTCGATGTCATTTTTTTATATCAAATTATTGAATGGACCGGTGATCTTGCCAATCATGCTCGAGATATTGGTGATCGCTTACAAATTTTACTGGCCCGATGAGCTAGCTTGCTTATGGAATATGGTCTCATTTTTATCTTGATTGCCTGCTGCGTTGGCTTTTGGATGACCTGGGGTGTTGGCGCGAATGATCTTGCCAATATCATGAGTACGACGATGGGTTCCAAAGCTTTATCGGTTCGCCAAGCACTAATCATCGCTATTATTTTTGAAATCTTGGGTGCTTTTTTAGGAGGCAGCGAGGTCACAGAAACCGTACGTGGCGGTATCATTGACCTGCAAGCTGTTTCTAAAAACCCTGTTTTACTGATTTACTGTATGCTCTCCGTCTTGTTGGCTAGTGCCTCGTGGATCACAACAGCCAGTATGCTAGGCATGCCGGTATCCATCACTCAAGCTATTGTTGGCGGTTTAGTCGGGGTTGGCGCGATATCGCTAGGTTTGAATGCTATTGAATGGCATAACGTTGCTTATATTTTTATGAGTTGGGTCATCTCTCCTTCACTGGCTGGTTTAATTGCCTTTATTTTATTTATCTCTATCCGACAAACGATTCTTGCCGTGGAAGAGCCTGTCAAAACAGCTCAATTCATTATGCCTATTTATTTTTTCTTAATTGGTCTCGTATTGGCTGTAATGACGGTTTTAAAAACACTGGCGCATTTTCATATCTATCTCCATCATTTAATTCAGTTGACGATTGTCTTAGTCACAGCCTTGGTGATTATGCTTGGCGGGATGGAAGCCATGCGTCATGTTCATCGCTATGCGCAATCAAACCGTCATACGCAATTCCAATATATTGAAAATTTATTTAGCGTTCTCATGGCCTTTACTGCCTGCGCTATGATTTTTGCACATGGCTCCAATGATGTGGCTATTGCTATTGGTCCGGTGACCTCGGTTATTAGCACGGTCTTAAGCGGCTCACCGATGCATGAGGGTAAATTTTTATTGGCTACTTTGTTGATAGGCTATGTTGGTGTTATCTCTGGTCTTTTGATGTACGGTCGCAAGGTTATCGAGACCGTGGGAAATGGCATTACCATGCTGACACCTAGTCGCGCCTTTGCTGCCACCTTTGCCGCAGCTAGCACAGTAGTGGGTTCGACGACGCTCGGCATTCCGGTTTCAGCAACCCAGACGCTAGTAGGCGCTGTTTTTGGCGTGGGCCTAGCAAGAGGGATCGATGCTTTAAATCTCACCGTCATGCGGAATATTTTTCTTTCCTGGGCACTGACTATTCCAGTAACGGCTGGATTGGCGACTTTTTATTTTTATCTTCTCGGGCGGTTGTTTGGTTTGTCTTCTGTCTAAATGCTTATCGTAAGCTTCACGGGCCAGTTTCCCTTCCACCACGCTAGCTTGTGTTTCACAGCCTAACAGTTCCCCTTCCTCCACGCTTTTTGTGGAGGAAGGGGTTAGGGGAAGGAGGTAAATTAGATCAGGCCCTTCTTTGGCATGCATTTAAAACCTCCCACCCCTACCCCTCCCTCCACAAAAAGCGTGGCGGGAGGGGATTCAAATAAGACTGATTTATTCAACAAAGCCCCAAAAGCGTGGAGGAAGGGGGAATAGCTGTCAGCTGGGAAACATGGGCTAGCAAGGACGAAGATGGGGACTAGAGTTTTGCGGCGAAGGTTGGACTGCCTCTTCCTTATGCGGGAAAAGCTTGCGTACGGATTCGAGATACTCTGTCATGTTGTCTAAGCCTCTTATATAGTTTATTGCAGAGGGATCCTTAACAGCAGGCGCCCAGAATTGCCATCTATTATTTGTTCCCTGGCTTAGGATTTGCATCTTTTTAACCTGTATTCTTAGTGTCAGTTCCTCCACTAAGGGAAGGAGCCTGTCTAAGCTCACATTTTCACGCTCTATTTCGTGAGAAAAAAAGTCTGTGATCTCATTAAAAGCTCGTATTTTTTTTATAATAGCCCGCAGCTCGGGGCTTCCTTGAACGGCCCCATGAAGACCTATATTTTGGTCAAGAAGCCAAAAACCGTAAGTTCCTAAACAATAGCTCGTGGAAAAATGAGGAAATTGCTTGAGTTTGCTTAAAGCAGGGATGCTCACTCCTTGCTGATTTAATTTTTCTTCTAACTCATAGAGTAACCACAGAATATGACAATTTACTTCTCGTCTTACAGCATCTATCGCCGAATTAACAAGCATGTTTGCCGGAATGTTGCCTCTCACTGTGGAGAGAAAGATACAATCAAAGGAAGGCTCCAACCATTCCTTTTTGTCTTCCTGCTTATCTTTCAAAAACAAAGCAAGATTATGCTTATAGGTGTCCATCTCTAGGGTGTTACATAAGTAATGATTGTAGAGATTCAGTTCTCTATCAAAGCTAAGGCAACAGCTACTTTGGGTATGTTTCTTAGAATTGCCAAATAATAAATGGTGGACAAGCCTGGCTTGTTTTTGAGTAGCAAAAATAACCTTGTCGGATTTTTCTTGCATGTTATATCGAAAATAAAGCGCGGTCTCCATGGGAGAATCATTGTAAAAAATATCATCTCTAAAATTAAAGATCTTACTCCGCTGCAATTTGTATTTTATTATTTGAGCAAATTCCTCTTTCAATGCGCTTTCTGGAAATCTGATTACGAGATAACCATAGCCCTGACTTCGATGTCTATAATCAAAGGTTGGAATGCGATATAAAAGAATTTTTTCTTCTTTTTTTTGTTCTTCTTTTTTTTGTTCTTCTGCTTTTTGTTCTTCTGCAACGGGTTGAAAAAGTCGCGAGGCTGACATAATTTATTATTCCTGTAGATGATCAGGTGGCTTTTACCATACTCTCAAAAAAACACAAGCTCGCAGCAGGCTCCTAGTCTTGACAATTTTAAATTAACTGCCACCATAGTCCTTCAAAGAGGAGTATCTATGCCGTCCACCATCGAAGAGGCCATGCAGGTTATTCATCAACGTTTGCCCCAGTTCCGTGCCAAAATAGCCATGATTCTGGGCTCGGGTCTTGCCTCTGTCGCAGATGAAATCAGCAATCCTGTCGCTATCCCTTATCAATCTATCCCGGGTTTACAAATTGGCAGGGTCTCGGGTCATCCTTCGCTTTTGGTCATGGGCCGGATGAATGATATCCCTGTCATTTGCCTGAAGGGCCGTTTGCATTTATATGAAGGCACCCCTCCTGAGATGCTACAAATTCTCATCCGCATTCTTAAACATCTGGGCTGTGAGGTTTTAATTGTGACAGGCGCTTCGGGCTCCTTAAGGCCAGAAGTAGGACCGGGTGAAATCATGGCGATCAGCGATCATATTAATTTACAACCCGGTAATCCTTTGGTTGGCCCCAATGATGAATCAGTCGGGCCGCGTTTTGTCAGCTTGGAAGATGCCTATGATCCTGGTCTTCGTTCTCTTTTAAAAGAGGTCGGGACTCGCTTGGGCTTTGCTATCCATGAGGGGGTTTATCTCTCTACCCTCGGACCCATCTTTGAAACTCCCGCAGAAATTCGCGCCTTTCGCATGCTGGGGGGAGATGCAATCGGCATGTCTGTGGTACCAGAAGTAATTTTAGCCAGGCATTGTGGTATCCAGGTGGTCGGCCTGGCCGCTATCACCAACCTCGCTGTCGGCCTGGGCACTGAAAAGGTGACGCATGAGGGCACCTTGAATGCCGGTGAGCGTCTTTCTCGTGTTTTGTCTAAGCTGATTCCGGCTTATGTGAAAGAGGTCAATGGGATTCTGTTTTAAAAAGCCTGGATCCCCCGCTTTCGCGGGGGACGACGGCGCCTAAGGTGAGTTAAGAGCCTAGCCTTTAAACGCTAGCTATGTTAGAACTGCAATCATAAAATTAAAGAGAATTGGTATGCATACCAGCCCGAGTAAAACGCAATATACTGGCCTAGCCTGGCTTGCTACGCTCACTGCTGCCTTGTTCTTTTTTTATGAATTTATTCAATTGAACCTGTTCAATGCAATTGATGTTCAATTAATGCAAGATTTTAAAATTAATGCACCCCAATTGGGCCAGCTGGCTTCCATGTATTTTTATGCCAATGCCCTCTTTCTTTTCCCGGCAGGCATCTTATTAGACCGTTACTCCACCAAAAAATTGCTCCTCTTCGCTATTATTTTATGCACAGCCGGCACCTTTAGTTTTGCTCTTGCTTCAAGCTATTTGATCGCAGCTATAGCTCGATTTTTGGTCGGTATCGGTGCTTCTTTTTGCTTTTTAAGCTGCATTCGCATTGCCTCGCGTTGGTTTCCAGCTAAGCAGATGGCACTCGTAACAGGAATTGTGGTAACCATGGCCATGGTTGGTGGTATGGTCGCTCAAACCCCCATGGCTCTTCTCAGCCATGCCGTGGGCTGGCGTCAGGCTGTTTTATTGGATGCCTGTTTAGGTATCTTTATTGGACTCGCTACGGTGCTCTTCATCCAAGACCGTCCTCCGAACAGTCATGAAGCAGCCAAAGCAGATCAAGACCGCTTAAAAAGCCTGGGGCTCTGGCGTTGTATCTATTCCGCTCTCTCCAATCCTCAAAACTGGCTCGGGGGTATTTATACTTCCTTACTGAATTTGCCTGTTTTTTTACTGGGCGCTTTATGGGGTATTCATTATCTCACAGAGGTACACCACTTGAGCGCCATTCAAGCCTCTTATGCGACCACCCTATTTTTTGTTGGAATCATTATCGGCTCGCCGGTTTATGGTTGGTTTTCAGATTATATCGGTCTAAGACGGTTCCCCATGATTATTGGTGCTGTATTTTCACTTCTCGTTATTTTTATTTTAATGTACTCTCCTACGCTGTCGCTGTCTTCTCTTATGGCTCTTTTTTTCTTGATCGGTTTTTCAACCAGCTCGCAGGTTCTCACCTATCCGACTGTCGCTGAATTGAATCCCATCTCGCTAACGAGTACCTCAGTCAGCATTGTCTCCATCACAATCATGTCTAGTGGTTTTATTTTTCAGCCGCTTTTTGGTTGGATGATGCAGCTGCAATGGAATCATCAACTCGTTAATGGCATACCTGTTTATTCAGCTAATGATTTCAATAATGCGATGTGGCTTATTCCCATTAGCTTTGTGATTGGCCTCTTGCTTTCTTTTTTCATTAAAGAAACCTATTGCCGTTCACAAGAATTCCATCCGCAATCGACGTAACGCTTATGCCTCGCGCTTTTATTATCATGCTCGATTCTTTCGGCATCGGCGAAACAGAGGATGCGCCTCCCTCTGATCTCGGTGCAAATACTCTAGGCCATATAGCAGAAGCTTGTTTTGCCGGCAAAGCGGATAAAATAGGTTTACGTCAAGGCCCCTTATACTTACCTCATTTAACTCGTTTGGGTTTGAATGGCGCAGCACTTGCTAGTCAAGGCAAAGCGATTCCAGGTTTAGCCACAGAAATAAAAATTCAAGGCGTCTATGGCTGTGCCAAAGAAAAAAGTTTGGGAAAAGATACGCCCAGTGGTCATTGGGAGTTAGCCGGTGTTCCTGTTTTTTTTGATTGGGGATATTTTCCTCCTGAATACCCTAGTTTTCCGGCTGCCCTCTTAGAAGATTTTATGAAGCGCGCGCACTTACCCGGTTTAATTGGTAACAAGCATGCTTCGGGAACAGAAATCATTCAGGAATTAGGTGCAGAACATATTCAAAGCGGGAAACCGATTGTTTATACCTCTGGCGATAGTGTTTTTCAAATCGCCGCCCACGAGGAAGCTTTTGGTCTAGAACGTCTGTATCAAATCTGCTTAATAGCGCGCGAACTTGTCGACGAATATAATATTGGTCGTGTCATTGCACGGCCTTTTACAGGCAGCCCCGGGCATTTTTATCGAACCTTCAATCGCCGTGATTATTCACTGCCGCCACCTGAACCCACTCTGCTCGATCAGCTCGTCAAAGCCGGTGGCAAGGTTATAGCCATTGGCAAGGTAGCCGATATTTTTGCGCATCTTGGAATCACAAAAACAGTAAAAGCCGACGGCAATATGGCCTTATTTGATGCGCTTCTTCAAGAAACAAAAATAGCGCCGGATAAAAGCCTCGTTTTTGTGAATCTGGTTGATTTCGATATGCTCTACGGACACAGGCGAGATGTCGTCGGCTATGCTAAGGCTTTGGAAGACTTCGATGCGCGTTTGCCTGAATTTGAAGGCTTATTACAGCCCGGCGATTTGGCAGTCATCACAGCTGATCATGGCTGTGATCCGACCTGGCCGGGCTCTGATCATACCCGTGAACATGTTCCTATCTTGGCCTTTGGTCCGGGTATCTCGGAAAAAGCTATCGGGAAAAGAGAAACTTTTGCTGATATTGGGCAAACACTTGCTAAGCACTTGGGTTTGGCAGCTTTGCAGCATGGAAGAGCATTTTTATAGACAAGCAATTCTATAAAAATTTTGTCATTCTGAGCGCAGCGAAGAATCTGTATTTCATTAATCATTCAGATCCTTCGCTGCGCTCAGGATGACAGCTGTCGGCGAAAGTAGCAGCTGTCGGCGGAAGTTGTGAACTTTAGCTTGGGGCACTTCGGCTTCGACTTCGTACTTCGGCTTTAGCTTCTTCGTGATTTTCTTCGCTTGCAATAGCTTGGAAGTGCAGCCTGTTTTGTAACAAAGGTGAATTACTTCGTGATGAGTTTAGATTCTTGCTTTGTTCTAGTTTTTCTACCATGCTCGAAGCCCATTCTGAGGGCAGTCCCTTGCTCTTTAATAACTTATCCAGGTTCTTCCAAATTTCAAGTTCGTACTCTTCTTGAAAAATAAAATTTTTACCTGTCATCTTGAAAGTTTTTAAATATTCAAGATATGCAAGGAGTCCTTTTTGAACTTGCTCTGAATCATTTAAATAAATATGAAAATCATTATTTTTAAGTGCAGCTTTACTTAGTTGACTCTTTCTTAGCATCAACTCATTGAAGATCTCTATACACTCTGCCCGAGCATAATGCTGAATAAAGCGCACGAATAAGAGATTAGGTAAAATCAACACTTTTAATAAAGCATAATTGACCTCAGCACGAATAAAAGGATTCGTGGAAAGATCGGGATCCCAAGGCGAAACTGCATTTTTGCCGTTGAAGATAATTCCTATCCAATTATTGGCAGCATAATTTCCCGGGAAAGGGAGACTTGCAATTTCATTTTCCGTAATCTGAAAGTTACTTCCAGCGAGTATTTTTTCTTTTAGTTTCGCAAAACACCAATCACCATCAATTTTAATAATCTGATTGAGATGATTGAGAAGAAGATTCCCCGTTCTCAGATCAATCTCATTAAGGAGAAGCGCTATAACCATTATTTCGCCAAGGCCTCGAATGTCGCCGCTTCGCAGCGCAGCATTCCAAGTTATTCTAACCGCCTGATCCCTAAAATCTCCTTCGGGAGGTAGAGCCCGACAGCCTTCGACTTCTTTAGAAATAACCCCTTCAGCCTGATTTTCTTCACCAACAAGCAAACGCGTTTTAGGATGGCCGGGAATAAATAAACGGAAAAGTTCTTGTGAAACAATCTCTAGTTTTAAAAGGAAAAGCTCTCTTTCACGAAGCTCTAGCTCTAGCAGTTCTTGTGCAATACGCTTTAACTTTGGCTTTGGCTTTGGCTTGGCTTCTTCCTCTTTCTCTTCTTTCTTTATTTTTTGTTTAGCGTACCAGATATTTTGGTATTTTTGGGGAAGTTCAGCTAGCTCCAGGTGGGCTAGCTCCGGAGGGACTTCTTTTTTTATTTTTTCTACCGAATGAGAAAATTTATTTTTCTCATCTCCCTTTAGTGGACAGATGGTTTTAAAACTTCTTGCGTTTTTAGAAGCAAACATAACTTTTCCTCGCTTAAAATAATTAATTCACCTTAGGCGCTGTCGTCCCCCGCGTTATTCACCTTAGGCGATCAGGCAGCAATGACAAGCTTCTTTCTTCGGTTCGGAAGCCTCAGTAAGCACAGTCACTCTATCTGCTGAACTACCTTCACTTTCCTGCGTAACAGTAGCAACAACAGGGGTTACCCTGACTGCCTCAACCCTACGAATCGGCACAAAAACAGGGGGCAGGGATGCTTGAGAGGCAGCTTTAACAGTTCCGCGATTTTCTTCAATATGTGCAATGGATTGGAATTGCAAAACAGGCCCCTTGTCTGGGGACAACTTGTTTAAGACCGCCGCTGAAGAAGAGCCATATAAACCCGTGCGGGAAGCAGAGCTCTTTCGTGAGTCATTCAAGGGAGTTGGAACTCTTTCAGCAGGAGAGGCGCTACTACGCGGCCTATACAAAGCATTGGAAGGCGGTCTTGGTGTATTGTTGTGGCTTCTTTGGGATAATTTTCTAAATTCATTTAAAGCACTGGCAGGCGCTTGAGTTCTATTTTGTGACAAGGGTGTTTTTCTGCCTGTGTTTGCAAAAGCTGATACAGGGGTAGCGCGTCCGCTTGAATATCTTGAGGGAGGCGTAGTACTTCGTGCTCTTAGCCTGCTTTGTTTTAATTCTTCCACCTTGCTTGAAGACCACTGCGAGGAAAGTCCCCTACTTTCTAATAAGGCACTCATGTTCTCCCACATGTTGAGTTCATCCCTTTCTTGAAAAACAAATTTTTTACCTGTCATTTTGAAATTTTTTAAATATTTGATATAAGCAAGTAGCTTTTTTTGGACTTGCTCTGAATTACTTAAATAAACAAGAAAATCCATATTTTCAAGTGCAGCTTTTTTCAATTGCTTCCTTCTGTCCCTCAATTCAACGAATATTTCTGCACACATCGAACTGGTATAGTGATTAATAAAGCACCATATTAAGGACTCGGGTAAAATGAGTGCTTTTAATAAAGCATGATTGACTTCGGCACGAAAAAAACGATTGCTAGAAAGACTAGGGTCCCAAGGGGAAGCAAAGTTTTCGCTATTGGCTATTATTCCTACCCAATTATGCGCCTCGTAATTTCCAGGGAAAGGAAGGCTTGCAATTTCATTCTGAGTAAGCTCAAAGTTAGCCGAAGCGAAGCTCATTCTATCTTTTAGACTCGCAAAACACCAATCACCATCAATTTTAATAATCTGATTGAGATCATTTAAGAGAAGATTCCCCATTTTCAGATCAATCTCATTGAGGAGAAGCGCTATAACCATCACTTCGCCAAGCCCTGTAATACTGCCGCTTTTCAGCGCAGCATTCCAAGCTCTTTTTACCACCTCATTGTCTAAATCCACTTCACTCGGTAGGTCCTGACAATCTTTAATTTCTTTAGAAATAACCCATTTAATTTGCCTCTCCTCATGGACGAGCAAACGCGTTTTGGGATGACCGGGAATAAATAAACGGAAAAGTTCTTGTGCAATAACCTCTAGCTCTAAACGAAAAAGTTCTTCATCAAGAAGCCTTAAGGCTAGTAGTTCTTGTGCAATAACCGTGATTTTTGGGTTTTCTTCTTCCTCTTTATTTTCATTTTCGCTTTCATTCTTTTTTTCTAGTTTAGCGTACCAAACATTTTGGTATTTTTCTGGCAGCTCTTCTTCCTCAAGCTGCGCTAGGTGGGGGGGGATTTTTTTTTTCAGTTTTTCAACCTGGTGTGAAAATTTAGCCTTATTGCTATCTTCTCCCAGTTCACCGAGTGTTTCAAACTTCTTTGATTTTTTTGAAGCCAGCATGCTTTTCACCCATTGGGATACGAGATATTGGGCATATAATATGCAAATTTATGGAATTTGTCAATAAAAAGAGCGAACGCTTCAGGGTGAAAAGAAAAGTCTTTTTCCTATTTCATGGGGGACGCCATCGTGTATTTTTGAAATATAATCAACCAATTGCCAATCAACTAAGGCCGGCTGATTGTGGGTCGCTTGTTGAATCAGCTTCACCATACCCTCATAGGTAGCCGAAGCCGTCGGTCGTTCTGAAAGCGGTGTATGCGCTTCGAGGAAAAGTCGGTCCTTACTCCAGCCTATTTTCGTTGGGATATCCACAATCACAACCGGTGTTTGGGGGAAAACTAAGGGGAAAAAATCTTTAATGTCTGCTTCAATCATTCGAATACAGCCAAAACTAGCGCGTTTGCCCACACTTTCCGGAAAAATCGTGCTGTGAATACGGTATTCCGGTATCCCTAAATAAATAGCATAGGGGCCTAAGGGATTATCTGGACCAGGAGGAATATTGGAGGGAAGAATAATGCCTTGTTCGCGATTATAAGCCCGAATATCTGCTGTCGGCGTCCAAGTCGGATTAATTACTTTTTTAGCTATAAAAGTATGCGTGAGCGGAATAGTCTTGCCCACTTTACCAATACCTACCGGATAAGTTTTCACCACACCGCTATCTAACATAAAATAATAAAGTCGCATTTCAGAAAGATTAATGACAATCCCTTGTCGAGGAAGCGGCGGTAAAATATAAGACGTCGGTAATTTTAAAATAACACCAGAAGAAAAACCACGTCCCGGATCAATCTGTGGATTGGCGCTCGTGATTTGATTAAAGCCGACATCATAACGCTTGGTAAGATCAGTTACATTTTCATTATAAATTGTGGGCGTATAGTGAACCTGACCAATCACAGCATTGGCGGGTTCAGGCATGACATAGGTGCTAGCGCTAACCGAGTTGATAGAAAGGCAACTTGCTAAAACAAGAATCCTTGCCCAAGATGATTTTTTCATTCTCAGTCCTTTTTATTAACAGACCCAATTTTCTTTAACTTAAGCTAAATACGAAGAGCTTCTTAACCATCTTTTATCTGGATAATAAGCAAATACCACTGAAGTATCCTTGATGATATTAATGAGCGGTCTTGCAATCTTATCACTAACAGCAGGGCAACCAAAGCTTCTACCTAATTGCCCATAGCGTCTTGCAATATTTTGATCTGCATACCAAGCACCATGAACAACCACCGCGCGTCGATAGGCATTGTCATTAATACCCGGTTCTAAACCTTTGAGTCGCACAGCATAACCCACACTTCCCACATAGGTTGACTCCGTGACAAAAACGCCGAGGCTCGATTTTAAACTACCCGGCTGATTAGAAAAAGAGCTGGCATTTAAGCCCCCGCTATTTCTACCATGCGTCACCCAGGTATTATACAAAACGCGAGAAGAACGTAGATCAATCACCCACAAACGTCTCTCACTCGAAGGCTTGGAGAAATCAATGATTGTCAAAATTTGTTTATCCCGACCCAAACGCTGATGTGCCTTCAGATAAGCCTTTAAGGCCATGCGCAAAAGCGCTGTATTCAGATTGTCCGCTTCTGCATGAATAACCGTTATTTTATGATTAAACCAGCTTGCACTGCCAAAGGTTTCCGGCGAACTAAATAAGGCCGAAAAAGGCCAGGGTAAACTAAACCCCATCACAGCAAAAACAGCAATTAAAAAAAATAGATATTTTGGTTTCATACTTGATGTCTTATTTTATTAACAGAAATCCCAACTTCTTGCTATTCCATGATGAAAGGAAATAGAAAACTGTGCATTACCTTAACATAATTGTTAAATATGTCAACAATTGATTCTGATTTAGCTTTAAATTTAAACAGTGCTTTGATATTCAACAATGCTATAATCCCTCCAAGATATTTAACCCATGGACGAAAAACAAATGAACACCGACAAAATCCGCGTCGCCGTCCTCTTTGGCGGTCGCTCCACTGAGCATGAAGTCTCTGTTTCCTCCGCCGCGAATATCATTAACCACCTAGACCGCTCTCTTTTTGAAGTCCTCCCCATCAAAATTGATAAACAAGGCTCTTGGTTTTTAGAAAACCAAGCCGCTCTTCCCCACCTGACAGCTACAAGCTCACAAAAATTATTCACTCCCCTCTGGCTAAATGAACCCCAAGCCCAATTCAGCACAATCTCTCATCCTTTAAAAGCCAAGCGCCTGTTCGATGTGATCTTCCCCATCATGCATGGTACTTTTTCCGAAGACGGAACCATCCAAGGACTCCTCGATTTGGCCGATGTTCCCTATGTCGGCAGCAAGGTCTTAGCCTCTGCTATCGGCATGGATAAGGATGTAAGCAGACGTTTAGTCAAACAAGCCGGTCTCACTACCGTTCCTTATCTTGTCTTAAAACATAGTGAATGGAACTTAAACGCCTCCCTCATCAAAAAACAGCTTGAACAACAATTTCACTTCCCCTTATTTGTTAAACCCGCCAATCAAGGCTCTAGCATCGGTGTCAGCAAAGTCAAAACCCAAGCCGAACTCCCTCAAGCTATTGAATTCGCCTTCCGCTACGATACCAAAATCTTGGTTGAACAAGGCATCGAGGCAACAGAGCTCGAAATAGCTTTACTAGAATCTTTAATAGAAGGGGAAGATCCCTTTGTCAGTCAGGTTGGTGAGGTCAGGCCTCATGACGAATTTTATTCTTACCGTGCCAAATATGTTGAGGGCTACTCCGATTTTCTCATCCCTGCGCCCATTTCAGAAGAAACACAGCAGCAGGTCAGTTTATTATCAAAACAGATTTTTAAGCTGCTCAGCGCTGAAGGGATGGCACGTTTGGATTTTTTCCTCGATAAAAAAACACAGCAACTTTATTTTAATGAAATAAATACTATTCCTGGTTTTACACCAACCAGCATGTATCCACGCCTCATCACAGAATCGGGTCTCAGTTATTCTGAATTATTAACCCGGCTGGTGAAGTTAGCGCTGAAACGTCATCAAGAAAAAATGGGTTTAGAACGAAATTATCTTCCTTCGGATTAAATTAAAGACGGGGGCCTGGTCTTGCCTTTTCTGCTGTCGCGCCCGCTGTAGCTTCCGCCTTGGGTGTCGCTTGATCAAAGCTCTTAAATTTATCTTCATACAGCTTCGCAAAAGCAGCTTTCTTTTCAGGAGAGATTGATTTTTCTACCTGCCAACCCTTATTGGAATCATACTCGGGCTGAGGTAAGCCTTTTAGCTCACAGTAGAGCAAAATGGCTTCGACATAATGCGGATCCCAGCAGCTTGTTCCAATAACAATTTTCGGGTCATCCGTCTCACATAAACTTAAATAGGAATCGACATGGTATTTAGCAAGATGAATAATAGCATCACTCGGCAAATAGTTATCACTTTCATAAGGATCATCCTTGGATGCGTATTTGCTGCTCTTCACAGGATAAGCCTCGAATTGTTCTGTCGCATTTTTGTAAGTCTTCATCCCCAGATCCAAGAACGCTTGAACTTTCTCAGCATCAATGTTTTTAAATTGCTCCTTCCATGGAGAAACCGTGGATAAAAATTCCTGCAGCGCCGCTTTCGTAAAACGATGGCTATGGCTTCGAAGATGGCTAAGCGCTTGAGTAAAGCATTTTTTAGCAAGCTCTCGCTCAGGGAATACACTCTTACCTTCTCGATCTTTCAGCTCCTGCGCAAGGGTCGAAAAAATGTGAACAGGATCCAAAGCAGGATCGAGTTTGGATAAATCAGAAACCGGTTTATTGGTTGAGGTAACATGCTCTCTCAGGGTAACATTAATTTTTATTTGATCATGTCGAGTCAAGCTTAGCTCATGCGTCAAGGGCTCACGTTTAGCCCTGGTATGTGCTTCCAGAGAAGCCGGCTCTAGACCTCGTTCTCGCTGATTCAAAAATGATAAGGTCGAGGTTTTTCTTGGCGTAACAAGGGGTTCGCAAGCATCAATAGCAAGCCCTGCTTTTAAATTCTGTGTTCCAAATTTAATATCTTCAATATCTTTCAAGAGTGCACTATGCCAGGCACTGATATCCATCAGGGGATCCCTGAAGAGTTCTTTCATTTTTTCTTCATAGACTTTTAATTTTTCGGCAATTCTAAGATCTGTTTTCCAATCCGGTTGACGCTGCTTTCTTAATTCTGCAAAGAGAGCCAGATTTTCAGTAAATTCACAGCGTATTTTTTTCTGATGCTCAATTAAAGGTAGCGCTACGACAAGAAAGATCTTTAGCTTCACATTTTTAGCAGCTTCTGTAGCAAAGGCGTCAAGCAGGTTTTTTTCTACGCCAGCATAAGCTTGCGGCAAGAGCTCACTCTGGTCTTTTTTAATTTGCTTGAGTGCTTGAAATTGCACTTCAGAAAGCTGACCGAGCTTTTCATAATAGCTTCGTAAAAAAACAGCAAGATTTTTACGAATGATTAAATCATCTGGAGGAAAAACATTTTTAAGCCAAGGCGCTAACTTGCCTTTTTCAGTAATGAGTGAAAGCTTCTCATGCTTTTTAAGTGCTTCTTTCACGAGGCTGCCCAACTTACCAGCATAAATCTTTTTTCCCATTTGCTTTGCTTTACACTCATTTAAAAGCGTAGCGGCCCATTTTCTTAATTCAATCTGCCCTTTATATGAAGTCATTGCAGGAGAAGCTGCACTTTGCTTTGTTAACTCAGCACTGGTATGAGCTTCTTGCCTTGAAGATAGCAAGCGATCTTGTCGAGCCTTAATTTCCTGCCCCTTTTCAAAGATCTTGATTTCTGGCGGTCTCGGTTCCTTTCTATTTATTTTGAGCCACTCTTCTAAAGTCATGAAAGGAGCTGAAGCACCATTTTCTTGTTCATGTTTCTTTTTTTCATTCCGCCAATCTTGAAGATCACGGATGTCTGCAGTAATATATTCGCCTTGGTAATCATCCTCACAGCGCACCCAATCATCTCTTTCTTTTCTAAGAAAGACAAAAGCCTGCTCAATGCGCATAACAATTTTATCTTTACTATGCTTTTCATATTCTCTTTTGGCCTCATCAGAGCCCTCTCGTCCTTTAGAATAAAACTCTATTTGGTGAATTTTAGATTCACAGCCGATTTTAAGATTATTACTGAAAATCTTGCGTTTAAGGGTGTGCGCCGCATCAAAATATCGATTATTCGCCCTTAACTTCCCTAGACGAGCAGTCGTGCTCTTCAGCGTAGCTTCTTGCCCTTCTGGTGCAACAACCTCGGCAAAAACTTGCTTCACATTGGGGAGTAAATCAAAGAAAGGGATCTGATAAATTTTATTAACGAGCTTATCAGGTATAGATTTTTTTAAGGATTTTAGTTTTTTTAAAATCAGCATCTTGATAAAGGTATTCGGTATCACCAAATTCAAATTCGGATTGGTAATAGCGGCTTTTTTAATTTTGCCTTTTATGCCTAACTTCGTTTTTTTATGTAAATCTCTAATGGCAGGGTAGCCTTTTTGAAGAGCAACCTGTAAGGCCAATTGTCTCATTTGTGAAACTTCGCGCTCAATGCCACCATCTATAGAGATCACTGTATTCCCCGAATTGTTGCCAGGAATGGTTGCCATCACCGTTTCACCCAATTTTTTTACTGCAGCTTTAGCAAGCGTGCTTTTACCCACGCCAGAAGGGCCAGCGATCCATAAGACTAATCTTTCACTCCATTTCGGACCAGGATAATGTCTTTTTGATTGTAGAAAAACAGCGTCTCTAAAGGTTCGACTATTTCTTTCTTCTTCGATCGCCTTTTTATAAAGCTCAAGGCCATCGATTACCGTACCATCTTCATTTTTTATCAATAAGAGCTCATGCATATTGATCAGATTGGCATTTGGATTTTCTTTTCTGGTATCGGGTTTTTTATTAAAATTTTTGGATTGATCATTCACTACTTTCGTTAGATGCTGAATAAAAGCAGCACGGGCTTGATTGCCTGGTGGAGTCGTTCCCTTATACAATTCTTGCAAGCCAGCATCGCCCAAAAATTTCTCTACTTCACGGTGGGAGGCCTCGGGAGTTTGTTTGCTTGTTTCTGTTTCAGTTTCTATTTCAAGTTCATAATCATCAATTTTTTCAAGCGCAAGCTTTTCGTCAAAAACCTCCTCGAGTTGACTTGGGCTTTGACCCTCGCGCTTAACTTCTTCTTTTCCCCTATTATTTATCATGTTTACTTGCCTGAGATTATTTAATGAAATCAAAAGACTGAAAGTCTTAAGTTAAGTATAGGTGAAGAAAGGGAAATGTTTTTGAGGGGGGATAAATTTTTTGTTAAAAAATACAAGCACTTGCAATTTGTATTTGTAAGTATTCGGTTAACCGGAGAAATTGTCATTCCGGCATGCTTTAAGCCGGAATCCAGGGCATGTAAAAACCTGGATGCCAGCTAAAAGCGTGTGGCATGACAGAGTAAAGAATTAACCAAATACTTATTGTATTTTTCAAAGAGTCCAAGAAAAAATATATCGCTTGGGTTATAGTAACCTTTATGTTACCATAAAAGTGCGATAATAAAAGAATACATAGAAATAAACGGTCAATCACCATTTGCACGGTGGTTTGAAGATCTTGAAAGTGTTGCTGCTGCAAAAGTAACAACAGCAATCTATCGTTTGGAACAAGGCAATCATTCTAACATAAAAAGTGTTGGAGAAGGGGTTTTAGAATATAAAATTGACTTTGGTCCTGGTTACAGAATTTATTTCGGGAGAGATGGTCTAGAGTTAATAATTTTGCTTGGGGGTGGAAGCAAGAAGCAACAAAATAAGGATATAAATTTAGCTAAACAAAAATGGAATGACTATAAACAACGTAAAAAACGGTGAAAATATGGCACTAACAAAAGAATTTAAATCAACAATCATGTTTCGCGCAAAAAAAGACAAAAAATTCTGCGAAGCCATGTTATCAGAAGCTATTACTGAATTATTAGCAGGTAATGTTGATGCTGGGAAAGCAATTCTTAGGGATTATATAAATGCAACAATTACTTTTGAGTTGCTTTCAAAAATAATGCAGAAAAATCCAAAAAGTATCATGCGAATGTTAAGCGCAAGCGGTAATCCTACCAGTAAGTCTTTATTTATGATATTCCATATGATTCAAAAAATAAAAAAGGTGCATTTTAAAATAATAGTCAGATAATTTGGAATTTAAGCGAATTCTTTATGGAAAATACGGCTAAACAAGCAATAACTAAAGTCCCAGAGGTAACTCTCCTTTTTTGGATCATTAAAATCGCAGCCACGACGCTGGGGGAAACTGGCGGTGATGCGGTGACGATGTCAATGAATCTTGGCTATATAGTTGGCACTCTCATTTTTGCTGTTATTTTTATTGTTTCTGTCATGATTCAAATCAAAGCTACAGGCTTTCGTCCCTTACTTTATTGGACAACTATTATTGCAACAACAACGGTAGGAACAACCTTAGCGGATTTTGCAGATCGTTCACTCGGAATTGGTTATCTTGGTGGTTCCTTATTATTATTTTTCTTGCTAATGAGTTCCTTATTCCTGTGGTATCAGGTCATGGGTAGCATATCTATTAATACTGTGAGCACCCCAAAAACAGAAATATTTTATTGGATAACCATTATGTTTTCTCAAACCTTGGGTACGGCCTTAGGTGATTGGACAGCGGATTCAATGGGCATTGGTTATTGGGGAAGTGCTCTGGTTTTTGGCGCCTTACTTACTCTTCTAGCAATATCTTATTACAAAACAAATTTATCGCGCACTCTGTTGTTTTGGGCGGCTTTTATTCTCACGCGCCCGCTTGGGGCTGTTTTAGGCGACCTGCTGGATAAACCCATTGCCTTAGGCGGTTTAGCCTTGAGTCGTTATGTTGCGTCTATTATTCTATTATTGTTTATTCTTGGCTGTATCTTTATTTTCGAGCAAGGTTCAGCAAAAAGTAGTCATTGAGGTGATGGAGGATTTGCTAGGGCGAAAGCAGCATCAGTAAACTGTTGCGAAAAATCATCTTGTTTTAGACTTTCGCTAACTTGTGATCTCGCATTCTTAGCTTTATCACGGTGAAAATGAAGGTTGGACCGGCTGAGGCTCATTGTTTCCACAAAACTGGAAAGATCTTTCTTTCTCATATCAAATAGCTCTTTAAAATATTGCAGATATTCTCCCATTTTTTTTCTCTGTTCTTCCCTTGGAATTTTTTTCAATTTATTTTTTTCTTCTTGTGGAAGCGCGTTTAATATATGTTTTGGTACACGCTGTTCCAGATTACGCAGATGTTTCAAAATTATTTCATTTTCATTTTCATTTTCATTTTTCCAATCCTCATCGGATATTGCTAAACCCTCTAGATCAATATAATCCTTCTGCGCGCGTTTTTGTTCAAAAAATCGGATGACATCTTCTTCGTTATCTTTTATTTTTTCATAAAAAATTTCCCACATTTTTGTGTCATACAATTTAAAAGCATATTGTAAGGGGCTAATAGAAGCTTCATCATGCACAAAGATCAAAAAGGGATGCTTATCTATCATACTCTTTACTTTCTCGTGATCCGCATTCCCAATAGCTTGAAGCAAGCTTGGCACCAGCTTTCTCTGTAGCTTATCCTTTTCTTCACGCTCAGCAGAGTCGAAATCCTCATCCGTAAAAAAAACCCCCTCATCACAAGCGCTATCAGAACCCTGACCCTGACCAGCGCTTGCAAGTAATAAACGCCTTTTAACAGTGGTATTAGTCGGGGAGGAAATATTGCGAATAATTCTTCTGTCAGTAGAAGATATATGATCGCCACAAACTCTCTCAGAAATAGGAGAAGAATTTCCGCCCCCAATAATTGATCGGAGACAGCTCATAAAAAAACGTCTGGCCCAACTTAGCCCTCTTACAGCCCCTCTACATAATCTTTTTACTAGTTCTAGCATAGTAAAATTTTTCCTCGTTCTAATGATGATCATTTTACATTAAAAAAGAACAATATTTTGTTAAATAAAAATCTTTTTAAAACAAAGATTAAGATCCTTCGCTTCGCTCAGGATGACATTTGCGAGAATGGACTTTACGCTCAGGATGACATTTGCAAGGATGGACTTTACGCTCAGGATGGGCATTTACATGTGTATTTTGATCTCAGGCCAGCTGCTGGCAGAGTGCCTAAGACTTCAAATGATTCGGAATATCGCCAACAGTTGCAATCTTCAAGGAATTTGTTTTTCCATGAATGCCGATCAAATCACCTTTGGTTAAAATCACCAAATCGCCGTGGTGAAGAATTCCTCGTTGCTCTAGTTCCGTAATAGCAGCCTGGTTCAAAACCCGCCGATCGATGTTGGTTGCATCAAAGGGAATAGGATAAACGCCTTTATAAAGGGTCAGGCGGCGTAAGGTTGTTGCATGACGACTGAGACCATAAATAGGAATATGTGAACGAACACGTGACATCAGTAAAGGCGTGGTACCGGATTCTGTCAAGCCAATGATGGCTTTAATATTTAAATGATTGGCAGTAAAAATAGCCGCAGCAGCAATGGCTTCATCGACATGCACAAAAGTATGTTCGGAACGTTGACGAAAGCTCATTTTGCTGAGATGTTTTTCAGCGCTTAAGCAAACGCGATCCATGGCTGCAATTGCTTTTTCGGGATATTTGCCGACAGCCGTTTCTGCAGAGAGCATCACCGCATCGGTCCCATCCAACACGGCATTGGCGACATCAGAAACCTCAGCACGAGTGGGAATGGTGCTATGAATCATTGATTCAAGCATTTGGGTTGCCGTGATCACTGGTTTATTATAGCTTCGAGCCTTATGAATGAGCCGTTTTTGCAAAGCCGGCAATTCAGCATCTCCCATCTCAACACCCAAATCACCGCGGGCGATCATAATAACATCTGTCGCTTGGATAATTTCTTCAATATTGGTAATGGCTTCGGTGCGTTCAATCTTGGCAACAATAGCGGCCTGTCCACCGGCTGCGACAAGCAGTGCACGTGCTTCTTGAACATCAGCGGCATGACGTGGGAAAGAAATCGCTAGAAAATCTACCTCGAGACGCGCTGCTTCTTTTATATCAAGACGATCTTTTTCAGTAATCGCGCCAGCAGATAAACCGCCGCCGAGACGATTAATGCCTTTATTATTAGATAATTCTCCGCCAACTTTCACCTGACAATAAATGCGATTGTTAGCTATTTTTACAACCTCTAGTGTGATACGGCCATCATCCAAAAGCAGGGTATCGCCCCCCCGAACATCCCGTGGTAAATCTTTATAATCCAGGCTCACGCTTTCTTCGGTGCCCGCATTTTCATCAAGCTCAGGATCTAAAATAAAAGAAGCACCTTCTTTTAAAGAAATTTTTTGATTTTTAAAACGGGAAATCCGGATTTTCGGTCCCTGCATATCCGCAAGAATAGCAACAATTTTACCGCATTCTGCGGCAATACGACGAACAGCACGAATGCGATTTTCGTGGGTCTCGATGCTGCCATGTGAAAAATTAGCACGAAAGACATTGCTACCGGCAAGAATCGCTTTTTTTAATACTTCTGGATCATCTAAAGAAGGACCGAGAGTTGAAACAATTTTGGTTCGGCGCAGCGCTGTATTCATAAAGAACCTGTTCTACTTTGTCGTTGTTCTAGAGCTTGAATAGCGGGTAAAGACTTACCTTCTAAAAAGGCGAGAAAAGCACCGCCGCCTGTGGAAATATAGTCGACCTTAGTAGCGATACGATATTTTTCAATAGCTGCGAGTGTATCACCACCGCCTGCAACCACAAAAGCCTTGCTAGCGCCGATCGCCTTCGAAATAGCCTTGGTCCCTTCTGAAAAGGCGTCAAATTCAAAGGCGCCCACGGGGCCATTCCAAATAATGGTTTTAGCCTTTTTAATGAGCCCAACCCACTGTTTGATGGTATCCGGCCCGATATCCAAGATTTTTTCGCTATCATCCACATGAGAAATCAGGCGTACAGCAGTCTCGCTGTCTTCAGACATTTTCTCCGCAACAATCACATCGACGGGTAAGGGAATTTGCGTACCGCGTTTTTCCGCAGCAAGAATTAAACGTTCGGCCTCGTCTAAAAGATCGGCCTCATAAAGTGATTTTCCGACAGAATAACCTTGAGCACCTAAAAAGGTATTGGCAATACCGCCGCCAACCAAAAGAAAATCTACCTTGTTAATCAGTGTTTCAAGGAGGGACAATTTGGTTGAAACTTTTGAGCCACCCACAATAGCAAGAATAGGATGCTTGGGGTTTAACATGATTTTATTCAGGGCATCGATTTCGTCGGTGAGTAAGGGACCGGCGCAGGCCAGAGAAGCATATTGTATCGCACCACAGGTAGAAGCCTCAGCACGGTGAGCTGTGGCAAAAGCATCCATGATATATATATCTCCTAGCCCGGCTATTTTTTTAGCGAGGTTTTTTTCATTTTCCTTTTCGCCTGGCATAAAGCGAACATTTTCCAGGAGTGCTAAGCTCTGATGAGGCAGTGCGCCGTTTTGCCAGTTAAGCAGGGGTACGTCCAGTTTGAGTAATTCAGATAAGCGTTTAGCAATGGGCGCCAAGGAATATTGTTCGTCAAAAACACCTTCTTCCGGTCGGCCAAGATGCGATAAGAGCAGCACTTCTGCTCCTTCTTTCATAGCCTTTTTAATGGTGGGCAAAGCAGCACGAAGACGGAGATCACTGGTGATTTCGCCGTTTTTAATAGGTACATTAAAATCTTCGCGAATAACCACTCTTTTTCCTTTTAAAGAAACCTCAGACATTCGCAAGATAGACATGATACTCCTTGAAGCTAGGCTAGCATAAAATGAATTTACTGTATTACCAGAAGAGGGATAAAGCTGTAAAGGATAATCTAAAGGCCCAAAAAACCGGCTAGCTCATTTTACTACAGGCCTTTTTCTTGCTACCCTTAGTTAATATAATGTGTAATAAAGCTTATTTTTTTCTCTATCAAGCTAATTTGATTAAATTTTATCCAGTTTAAATAAAGACAGGAATCCCTATGAGCACTCCGCTAAATCTTAGCAAAAGTCGTCAAATTACGGGATGGCTGGTTCATGCTTTCACGGCTAGTGGTGCCTTTTTGGGTTTACTTTCGCTTTTGGCTATTTATCACCACCACTATTTGCTTAGTTTTTGGCTGATGTTTGCCACTATTTTAATTGATGCCGTGGATGGCTTATTTGCTCGACTCATTAAAATCAAAGAGGTCGTGCCCGAAATTAATGGTGAATTACTCGATAATATTGTCGATTTTCTCAATTATACGATTGTGCCTGCCTTTTTTCTTTTAGTCACTGAGCTCCTACCACCGCAATGGCGCTCCGTTTCTGCCATAGCCATCACCTTTTCTTCTTGTTATCAATTTACCCAGATCGATGCCAAAACAAAGGACCATTTCTTTACAGGCTTTCCCTCTTATTGGAATATTGCTGTTTTCTATCTTGTCTTTTGCAAGATGAATCCTTGGACCAACCTGAGTATTCTTCTGTCCTTATCTGTTTTAAGTTTTGTGCCGATCAAATATGTCTATCCCTCACGTCTCGATTATTTATCTCATAAGGGCAGTCTGCGTTTTTCCATGCTGCTTGCAACCATTCTCTGGGGACTGACTATAGCCGGCTTGCTATGGATTTATCCACATACCAGTCCCGCTTTGATCATGATGTCGATGAGTTATTTAGTTCTTTACCTCATCATTAGTCTTTATCGAACCTGGGTTCCTTTAATGGGAGGCCAAGAATTGACCTAAGCGAGAGAGCATGTTATATCCTTCGCCTTTGTGTTTTCTGATCTTGTTATGACATCCATTCCAATGAGAAAAAGTATACTCATCACCGGCGGTGCTGGTTTTATCGGCTCGCATACCGCTGATTTGCTTTTGCAAAAAAACATTCCGGTCACCGTTTTGGATAATTTATCTACAGGGAAAAAAAGTAATTTGAATTTGTCTTCGCCGCTTTTGCATTTCATTCAAGGCGATGTCTTGGACTATCCCAGCTTAGTTCAAGCGCTAGAAAATTGCGAAGCTGTTTTACATCTCGCAGCTCTGCCTTCTGTTCCTCAATCGATTAAAGATCCCCTTCATACCCATTCTGTCAATACGCTGGGCTTTTTGCACCTGCTACAGGCTATCCGAGAACTACAAAGACCGATTCGCTTGGTTTATGCTTCTAGTTCAGCAATTTATGGTAATACCACGACCTTACCCTGTAGTGATGAACTTGTTCTACAGCCAGTCCTGCTTTCTCCCTATGCCTTGCAAAAAAAGCAAAATGAACAATACGCAGACTTATATGCCCGTCTCTTTGAAATTCCGAGTCTCGCCTTACGTTATTTTAATGTCTATGGCCCTCGCCAAGACCCCGCATCGGTCTATTCAGGCGTCATTTCCCGTTTTTTAGCTCAATATCAGGCAGGACGCCAATTCACTATTTTTGGAGATGGAACCCAGGCAAGAGACTTTATTCATGTAGAGGATGTAGCAAAGGCAAACTATTTGGCTCTTCAGGGGACCTACCAGGGTGTGCTAAATATTGCCACCGGCGCTCCTGAAACACTTAATAAACTAGTTTCTTATATAGAAGACCTGGGTAAGCAAAAAATAGGCAGGGCCTATACTGCCCCCCGCCAAGGCGATATCCATCTTTCTTATGCCAAAACGAACAAGGCGGAACAAGCCCTGGGCTTTCATTATCAAATTCCTTTACGAGAGGGAATTCGGCAATTGCTGTCGGCAACAGGGGTTGTATAATGGGTGGCCCTGTGAGAGGGCTAGATCGCGGCTTCTTTGAGAAAACTGCTTGTGAGGATTGAAACCATGTCTCTACATCATGCACAAAAAGGCAAGCAAGCCTGTACGCAAAAGGCTTATTTCATCAAATCCCAGGATCTGCCCTTATCTTGTCCGCCACGTGATGAGCGAATCTGGGATGCCCATCCTCGTGTTTATTTACCAATCGAGGAATTAGGAGAGGTCCGCTGTCCTTATTGCGGCGCCAATTATTTTTTAGAAAAGAGCTGATCCTATGAATAAAATTTTGATTGTCGGTCCAGCTTGGGTTGGCGACATGGTTATGGCACAAAGTTTGTTTAAACTCTTAAAAGAGCGTCGTCCTGGGGTGATCATCCATGTTGCAGCACCTGCTTGGACACTGCCGCTGCTCACGCGAATGCCAGAAGTCTCGGCGGTTACGGCGCTGCCTTTTGTGCATGGACGTTTAGATCTTCGTGCGCGCTATGCCATCGGTAAAAAATTAGCGAGTGAACAATTTTCGCAGGCTATTGTTTTACCTAATTCTTTCAAGTCAGCCTTAATTCCTTGGTTTGCCAATATTCCTGTGCGCACTGGCTGGTCGAGAGAGCTTCGTTCTCTGATTATGAATGATTCTCGTAGTCTAGATAAAAAACGTTATCCACTGATGGTGCCACGCTTTTTAGCCCTAGGGCTTGCGCCTGAGGAAGCCGTGCCTGCAGTTTATGCCTATCCTGAACTAAAAAGTGAGTTTAAGACACAGGCAGCTGCTTTACAGCGCTTAGGTCTTCAGACACCCCCAACCCCGGTACTCGCTCTTTGTCCCGGCGCCGAATTCGGCCCCTCCAAGCGTTGGCCAGAAGAAGCTTTCGCTGAAGTGGCGCGTGCTAAATTAGCGGCGGGCTGGCAGGTTTGGCTTTTTGGTTCGGCTAAAGATCAGGCTGTCACCGAACGCATTATGGCACTCACGAATCAAGCCTGCCTTGATTTAGCCGGCAAAACCAGTCTAGATGAAGCCATCGATTTATTAGCACTGACTACAGCTGTTGTGAGTAATGATTCAGGACTGATGCATGTCGCTGCTGCGCTTCAAAAACCAGTCATCGCGATCTATGGTTCAACCAGTCCAGGTTTTACACCCCCCTTGGCTGAAAAAGTAGCTATTCTGAAACTCAGTTTAGCTTGTCAGCCTTGTTTTAAACGGGAATGCCCCTTGCAGCATCATCGCTGCATGCGAGATTTAGCGCCGGCTTCTGTTTTAAATTCACTTGAGGAGCTTGTTGCTGCATGAGAGTTTTATTAGTTAAAACGTCTTCCTTAGGCGATGTGATTCATACCCTTCCTGCCTTAACTGATGCCGCAGCGGTTATTCCAAATCTTTCCTTTACCTGGCTTGTGGAAGAACCCTTTGCGGAAATTCCGAGTTGGCATCCTCGAGTAGAAAAAATTCTACCTTTAGCTTGGCGTCGCTGGCGAAAAAATCTTTTTTCTAAACAACATCTCCAAGAAGGGCGAACTTTTTTAAAAGCCTTGCGCAGTGAGCACTATGATCTTGTTTTAGATGCACAAGGCTTAGTAAAAAGCGCCTTACTCACACTCGCAGCTAAAGGACGGCGCTGCGGTTTAGATTGGCGTTCGGCACGCGAACCGGTGGCCTCTTGCGTCTATCAAACCAAATGTACTGTTAACTTTTATCAACACGCCATTGTTCGCATGCGCAGTATTTTCAGCCATGCTTTTAATTACGATTTACCCACCACCTTGCCAGATTATGGTCTGACTCGTGAACAATTTATCAATCCCACGAAAGAGGCTGCTTATCTCGTCTTTTTACATGGCACCACCTGGGCTACGAAGTTATGGCCTGAAAACTATTGGGTGGAATTAGCAAAATTGGCTGCGCGTGAAAACCTAGTCGTGAAATTGCTATGGGGGTCTGCTCTCGAAGAAGCTCGGGCGAAACGCTTAGCAGAACAGGCAGAAAATATTGTCGTCATGCCGCGCCAGGATCTTCGAGGCAGCGCAAAAGTACTCACCAATGCTCGCGGCATCGTCGCTGTCGATACCGGTCTTGCCCATTTAGCAGCCGCACTAGAAGTGCCAACCGTGTCATTATATGGCCCGACGAATCCTGAATATACCGGCGCTTTGGGACGAAAACAGCTTTGTCTACCTGCTCAGTTTCCTTGTGCGCCTTGTTTAAAGCGAGAATGCACTTACCAAGGAGTCGCGAGCACGCAACCAGCTTGTTTTTCTGCTCTGCCACCGGAGAAGGTGTGGGCTAGTTTAGCTAGCTTGATCAGCACATCCTGAGAAAAGCCGCCATAAGCTATAAAAATTAATACCGCTGATATTGCGTCAACAAAGTCGCAATTTTGTCTTCTAATTCTTTATAGGTCCAACCCGAACCACGACGGCCATTGACCATGATGACAAAGGCGATGGGTTCTTTGTTGCCGCCGATTGCATAGCCGGCGAGAGAAACAACGCCGATTCCGGTCATTGTGCCTGTTTTTGCTCTTACTTTGCGGGCGATATTGTACATACGATGTTTTAAGGTGCCATCGATGCCGGCAATGGGTAGGGCTGAAATAAACTCGTAATTGGTGCCGATATGGTGATAGGCAAAATCCAATACCTGCATCATTTGTGCAGGGGTAATTTGGTTATAACGGGATAAGCCGGAACCATCAATAACACGAAGGCCAGAAGTATTGATACCGATTTTATCAGACAGAATTTTTTCGACGGCTAGTCCGCCATTTTCCCAACTGCCTGGTTGCCGTGCATAGACCTGGCCTAATTTTTTAAATAAGGCACCGGCAATAATATTATCTGATTTTTTCATCATTTCATTGACGATCACTCGCAAAGGTTGCGATTGATGATCCACCACAGGCGCTAAAGTAGCATGGACTTTTCCTGGCGTAATTCGTCCTTGCACAGTTACACCGTAGCGCTTAAAAAGATTTTTAACCAGCAATTGATTATAGGTCAGGACATTCTCAATCACATAGCTGACTCCCCAGGCATAATGCCCTTTGGGCATACAGCCACGCAGCGAGAGGATGTTGTCTGAACTGCCTAATTTGAGATAACAGCCCCGACTATGACGAGACTTGGTCACAACAGCATTCCGCAGAACAGGATAATAATAATGCGGCGAGGTCATCACCTGAGCCAACTGTCCCGGCTTTCGACCGGGTAAGACCCGAAAAGGTAAACAATTGTGATTGATGATGCCTGCACTAATCGGTGCGGCATAACAATAATGAACATCTTTAGCGAGCCATCCCGGAGCACCATAATTTTGATCGAAGGCACTGTCATCAATATAAACATTCCCTGTCACAGTTTGAATTTGCTGGGATTTTAAAGAAGTCATGAGGTCAATTAAATCTTTGTAGGTTAGAGAGGGATCCCCGCTTTGTACCAAATAAAGATTACCGCTTAAAACGCCCTTTTTAATCGACTTGGCATCTGTTACAAATTGAGTACTAAAGCGATATTCTGGACCTAAATAAAGCAAAGCTGTTTCGGCAATTAAGATTTTAAGGGTGCTTGCGGGAATAAAAGTATGATGGATATTTTGTGAATAGAGGGTATCGCCATATTTCATCGATTTGACATACACCCCCACTTCAGCTTGGTGATAAGCTTGTAAAATGCGGCTTATTTCACTCGCCAGGTTGCCTTTACCATAAATAACGATTTTTCGGGGTTGATGATAAGCGAAGGCTTGAATATTAGACAAGGCCAGGGCCAAAAAAAGGACTACAATTCCTTTATACATAGTTATTATTATTTCCTCTCTATCCTGCCACTCTCAAAACGAGAGAGAGTTACAGAAATATTATCCTTTATAGTATAATAACACCCTTAGTAGGAGGACAAGAAAGATGTTGCGGTTTTTAAAACAATATTTTATGCCGATCTATATTAGCGAGTTGGATCAATTTTTATCTCATTTTGATGCAACCCATCCCTTATCTGCTGTTCAGCAAAAAGAACGGGAGAAATATCGTCGTCTTTACCAGTTACGAGATCAGGCTGATTAGCTTAATTAATCTCCTCGTGTTCTTGCCTCAGTCTGCCTTTTGGTATAACTTTATTCCTCTTTTCACACTAGGAACCAGCCCATGAAAAAAATTTTAATTTATCTTTTTACCTTCTTTTTTAGCTCTCTCAGCTTCGCTGCTATCCCTCCTCAACCGGAAAAATGCCCGGGGGTGACTGCAATTCAAAAAACCGATTTTCTTGTCGCCCAAAAACTTTCTAATGATAGCTATGGCGCTATTCAAATCAGCCCCTACGATACGAATGAAACCTGGGGACTCGTGATGGCTGAAATTCCGGCTTCATCGGTACAGGAGGCTCTTAAAAAAGCCAAGGCTGCCCTGAACTCACTCAGCTTTAAAGCAGGTCCAGCTTATTTTTCGCAAAATAATATCTGGGGCTGTGTGTATGCTGTCAGTGAGGGTTATGGCGTGGTTTCCTTGACGCCCTTGCCCGCCTAGGTTTATATTTCTCCCCTAGGTTTATATTTCAATCACAAGCTCTTAAAATTTTACTATGGCCTTACTCAAAATCTTACATTACCCTGACCCTCGCTTGCGGACAAAAGCAGAAATCGTTAAGGATTTTGGTCCGGATTTACAAAAAATGATCGACGATATGTATGAAACCATGTACGCAGCGCAGGGCGTGGGGCTTGCTGCAACGCAGGTGAATATTCATCTGCGTTTGGCCGTGATGGATGTGGTCGGCTCTGGCAAACAACAGATTTGCATGATCAATCCCGAGTTTATTTCGACGAATGGCACGCAGATCGATCAGCATGGCTGCCTGTCTGTGCCAGGCGTACCGGGAGCAGCCCTAAAGCGTGCGGCAAAGGTGCATATCCGTGCTCTCGATCGCTTCGGGAAACCCTTTGAACTTGAAGCGGAAAAAACCTTGGCAATTTGCATTCAACATGAAACTGATCATTTAAACGGAAAACTCTTCATCGATCATCTCTCCACTCTCAAACGTGAACGTCTCTTTAAAAAAGCTGAAAAATATCGCCGGAACGACAGTGCCTAACTCGTCTTTAAAGCTTATTTTTGCTGGGACGCCGGAATTTGCCGCCACGATCTTAACTGCTTTACTCTCAAGCAAGCATTCGCTTCTCGCTGTCTATACGCAACCCGATCGACCGGCCGGTCGGGGCCTGCAACTCTTGGAAAGCCCGGTGAAAATGGTAGCAAAAAAGCAGCAGCTTCCTATCTTTCAGCCGAGCAGCTTAAAAGATCCTGTAGAACAACAAAAAATCCTGGCGCTCTCTGCTGATCTCATGATTGTAGCTGCTTATGGCTTGTTGCTTCCCGAAGCGGTTCTCAGCGCACCGCGCCTTGGCTGCCTAAACATTCACGCTTCTTTGTTGCCCCGGTGGCGAGGCGCAACACCAATACAACAAGCTATTTTAGCAGGCGACAGTCAAACGGGTATTAGCCTCATGCAAATGGATAAGGGACTAGATACGGGTCCATCTTTGCTTCAAGTTGAATGCCCCATCTATTCGGAGGATACCAGTGAAAGCTTGCAGCAACGTCTTGCAAACTTAGGAGCAGCTACCCTAGTCGAAGCGCTTGAACTGCTTTCAGCTGGTAAACTCAAGGCCCGACCACAAAATCCGGCAGAAGTGAGCTATGCACCTAAGCTCCGTAAAAAGGATGGTAGAATTAATTGGCAACAAACAGCCGTAGAAATTGATCGTCGGGTGCGCGCTTTCTATCCTTGGCCTCTTGCTTTTACGAGCTATAAAGAAGAAACCTTGAGAGTTTATGCAGTCCAGGTCTTGCTTGAAAAAACGAGCGCTGCTCCTGGAACAATTGTCGCTTGTTCAAAAGAAGGTTTGGATATAGCAACCGGAAAGGGCCTCCTACGCCTGCTTCGGGTGCAGGCCCCAGGTGGGCGTGCGCTAGCAATTGGGGATTTTTTGAATGCTCGACAAGAGGATTTTTTGCTTGGTTCAAGGTTTGATTAAGAGCTCTTTATGCCGGTCTGTGTTTAGTCGGCCTCTCAACCTTTCCAGTTGGGTTTAATAAGCCTTTCAGGTATAGTTTATAGAGTCATCCAGTTCTTTTTTGCCATAAAACAAAACATGCCATTCAATGAAGAAGGATTTGCCGATGGTAAAAACAGATTTTTTTAAAAAATTAGCGGAAGAGTTAACGGAGGTTTTACCCGCTCATTTTAACACCGTCAAAAAAGATCTAGAAAAAAACTGCCAGCTCATCTTAAATAAGGCTTTTTCTAAGCTCGATTTGGTCACGCGCGAAGAATTTGACGTCCAAGCCAAGGTTTTAGCCCGCACGCGAAAAAAACTAGAAGAATTAGAAAAAACTCTTCATAGCTTAGAAAAAAAGAAGCGCAAACCATGATGCGCTTTCCTTTTACTGAAAAGGATTTCGAAATTGTTAATCGCCAAATCATCCATGAAGGCTTCTTTCGTTATGTGAACTATGAATTACGCCATCGGCTTTTTAAAGGCGGGTGGACTGCCCTGCTGCATCGCGAGGTGATTGAGCGAAGTCATGCCGCCGCCCTGCTGCCCTACGATCCTATCTTGGATCAGGTTGTCTTGCTTACTCAATTTCGGGTTGGGGCTATTCCTCCCTCGAAAAAATATGCTAGTGATTCTCCTAGCAGGGAAGCCAATCCTTGGTTAATTGAAATTGTAGCCGGCCTCTTAAGCCCCAATGAAACGCCAAAGGAAGTCGCCCTTCGGGAAGCAGAGGAAGAAGCAGGCTGTCGTATACTTGAACTTTATCCCATTAACGATTATTTTGTCAGCCCCGGTGGTAGCAACGAATATATTCATCTTTATTGTGGACGTATCGATAGTAGCAGCATCCAGAATAGCTACCATGGCTTGGAAGAAGAAAACGAAGATATTTACGCCTTTATTCTTCCCGTAGAGGAAGCTTTTGAATGGCTTAATCAAGGCAAAATTAAAACCGCGCCGGCTTTGATTGCCTTGCAATGGCTAAAGCTTAATCGTCATTTTTTGCGCGACTTGTGGTTGAAGTCAGCCTAAATCGTTTTGATATTTTGACTGTGGATCCATCTTATGGCAACGAAAACAAAACAGCACTATACTGCCGAAGCACTTGAGGTTTTAAGTGGTCTTGAACCCGTACGGCGTCGTCCGGGCATGTATACTGATACCACCAACCCCAATCATTTGGCACATGAGGCCATTGATAATAGCGTTGACGAGGCAATGGAAGGCCACGCCTCAAAAATCGAGGTTATTTTTTATAAAGATGGCTCGCTCGAAGTGATTGATAATGGTCGCGGCATGCCGGTCGATATCCATCCTGAAGAAAAAATCAGCGGTGTTGAACTCATCTTAACGCGCCTGCATAGCGGTGCAAAATTTTCTAATAAGCAATATCGTTTTTCCGGCGGCTTGCATGGTGTTGGCATTTCCGTGGTCAATGCTTTATCCAAGCGTTTAGAAGTGAAAATAAAACGTGATAACAAACTCTATACCATGCGCTTTGCGCAGGGCGAAAAAACCTCTAAGCTTGAGTCTCACAAATTACCTGCGGGAAGCAAAGGTGAAAAAGCAGAAAGCGGCACCAGTATTCATTTCTGGCCGGAAGAAAAATATTTTGATTCACCACGTTTTGCACTGAACAAATTAAAACATGCTTTACGAGCTAAAGCCGTGCTTTGTCCTGGCTTGCATGTAAGCTTTTTCGATGAGGCACATCAGCAGAAAGAAGAATGGTACTATGAAGCCGGTTTAAGCCATTATCTCTTAGAAACAATTGGCAAAACACCTCGTATTCCCGAAGAGCCTTTTGTGGGTTCCTTTGCCGGCAACACCGAAATGGTTGATTGGGCCGTGCTGTGGTTGCCGGAAAAAAATGAAGTCTTGTCTGAAAGCTATGTTAATTTAGTACCCACACCACAGGGCGGTACACATGTCAGCGGTTTACGTTTGGGTTTATTGGAAGCCTTGCGGGAATTCTGCGAGTATCGCAACTTATTTCCTCGCGGCATTAAACTGACACCGGATGATGTCTGGCTACAGTGTGCTCATATTATTTCAGTAAAACTTCAAGAACCGCAGTTTTCAGGACAAACCAAAGAACGCCTCTCCTCTCGTGAATGTTCTGCTTTCGTTTCTGGCGTTGTTAAAGATGCCTTCAGTCTCTGGCTCAATCAACATGTTACAGAAGCAGAAGCTATTGCAAGTTTAGCAATCGAGAATGCAGAAAAGCGTTTAAAGGCAGCGCAAATTGTCGTTCGTAAAAAAATTACCGCCGGTCCCGCACTACCGGGTAAATTGGCTGACTGTTCGCAGCAGGATCCTTCTCTCTGCGAGCTCTTTTTAGTCGAAGGCGATTCAGCAGGAGGCTCTGCAAAACAGGCGCGCAACCGTGAATTTCAGGCTATTTTGCCCTTACGCGGTAAAATTTTAAATACCTGGGAAGTGCCGTCGACCGAAATTTTTGCCTCCCAAGCCATCCATGATATTGCAATTGCAATTGGCGCTGAAGCCAATTCACCGGATCTCAAGGGTTTGCGTTATGGCAAAATTTGCATTTTGGCTGATGCCGATTCCGATGGCTCACATATCGCTACACTGTTGTGCGCGCTGTTTACCAAACATTTTCGAGCACTCGTTGAAGCCGGACATGTTTACGTCGCCATGCCGCCTCTTTTTCGCATTGATTTTGGCAAAGAAGTGTATTACGCCTTGGACGAAGCTGAAAAACAGGGTCTGCTTGATCGTCTCGCTGCCGAAAATAAAAAGGCCAAGCCTCATATTCTGCGCTTCAAAGGCTTGGGTGAAATGAATGCCCTGCAATTGCGCGAAACAACGATGGATCCGAACACCCGACGACTCATTCAGCTCGTGCTCAAACCACATGATCAGGCAGATGAAATGTTGGATATGTTGCTCTCCAAAAAACGAGCGGCTGACCGTAAAACTTGGCTTGAAGATAAAGGCAATCTGGCAGAGGTGTAAAGCTTCATGAAAAAGCAAATTAAAAATGGTTTTAACATTGAACGTGTTCCACTACGCGACTACACCGAAAAAGCTTATTTAGATTATTCCATGTATGTCATCTTGGACCGTGCCCTACCACATATCGCCGATGGCTTGAAACCAGTGCAAAGACGCATTGTGTATGCGATGTCTGAACTTGGACTCAAAGCCACTGCAAAATTTAAAAAATCCGTGCGCACTATTGGTGATGTGATCGGTAAATACCATCCACATGGTGATGGGGCCTGTTATGAGGCGCTGGTCTTAATGGCGCAACCTTTTTCCTATCGCTATCCTTTAATTGAAGGCCAAGGCAACTTTGGCTCGGAAGACGATCCCAAATCTTTCGCAGCCATGCGTTATACAGAAGCGCGTCTTTCCGCTTATGCAGAAGTTTTATTAGCTGAAATCGAAGCCGGTACCGTTCAATGGCTTGCTAATTTTGATGGGACCTTAAGCGAACCCGCTTTATTGCCGGCGCGATTGCCGAATTTACTTTTAAATGGCACAACGGGTATCGCAGTGGGTATGGCAACCGACATTCCGCCGCATAATTTAGGCGAGGTCGTCGCTGCCTTAATTCTTTTAATTGATAAGCCCGATGCAACGCTTGGCGAAATCACCAAACTCCTGCCTGCACCAGATTTTCCAACTGAGGCTGAAATTATTACGCCTCGCAAAGAAATAGTGCAGATTTACAAACAGGGAACGGGTGCCATTCGAATGCGCGCGACCTACGCAGTAGAAAATGAGGAAATTGTCATTACTGCCTTACCCTATCAGGTTTCTGGTGCGAAGATTCTGACGCAAATTGCCGAACAAATGCAGGCTAAAAAGTTGCCGATGGTTTCTGATCTTCGCGATGAATCAGATCATGAAAATCCCACTCGTCTGGTTATTGTTCCTCGCTCCAATCGTATTGAGCTTGAACCGCTGATGGATCATCTCTTTGCGACAACCGATCTTGAAACGAATTATCGCGTCAATTTAAATATCATCGGCAAAGATGGTCGTCCTCAGGTTAAAAATTTACTCACTATTTTAAACGAATGGCTAGAGTTCCGTATCGAAACTGTTCGTCTGCGTCTAAAACATCGCCTAGCCTTGGTTCAAAGGCGGCTTCACATTTTAGCAGGTCTTTTACTCGTTTATCTCGATCTCGATGAGGTCATCCGCATTATTCGTCATGAAGATGAGCCGAAAGCCGTACTCATGAAAAAATTTCGCTTATCAGAAGAACAGGTAGAAGCCATTTTAGAAACAAAATTGCGTCATCTTGCGCGTCTAGAAGAAGAAAAAATTAAGGGAGAACAAAAAGAATTGAAAAAAGAAGGAGAGGAATTAGAACACACCTTGGGGACTTCACAGCGTCTTAAGAAATTAATCCGTTCGGAATTAGAAGAAGATGCCAAACGCTTTCGTGATAAAAGGCGTTCTCTTTTAGTAGAAAGAAAAGAAGCACAGCAGCTAAGAGAAGAGGAAATTATTCCCTCAGAACCTGTAACCGTTATTCTCTCAAGCAAAGGCTGGGTTCGATCCGCCAAAGGCTATGAGCTTGATCCAACTAGCTTGGGCTATAAAGCCGGCGATCGCTTTCAAGCAGCAGCGCAGGGTCGCAGCAATCAATTATCAGTCTTTTTAGATTCGACCGGGCGCACTTATTCGATGCCAACCCACACCCTGCCCTCTGCTCGCGGCCAGGGTGATCCCTTAAGCAGCCGCGTTAATCCACCGCCGGGTGCTGAGTTTATCGGCGTACTGTTGGGCGAACCCGAACAATTATGTCTACTTGCTTCCGAAGCCGGCTATGGGTTTATCACTAAGCTCAGTGAGCTCTATACCCGAAATCGAAATGGTAAAGCCGTGCTTTCTCTTCCACAACAAGCCAAACCCCTGATCCCTCGGCTGATTACTGAGCTGGAAAAATCTTTCCTCGTTGCCGTCTTAAATTCAGGACATATGGTTATTTTCTCCCTAAAAGAATTACCCATACTTGCCAAAGGTAAGGGAAATAAAATAATGGGCATTCCGGGAGCAAGAGTCGCGAGTCGGGAAGAATATATGGTTGATGCTGCCGTATTAGGAGAAAATGAAGTTCTTCTTATTCAAACTGAAAATAAGACTTATGAATTGGTGAAAGAAGAATGGAAAAAATATCTTGCTGAACGAGGCCGCCGGGGTTTGAAGCTAGCACCGAAGTGGCGCAAGGTGGTGAGCTTGGGTGTTAAGGCAAGTTGACAATTTTGAATCCCCTCCCGCCACGCTTTTTGTGGAGGGAGGGGTA
>CAYXNR010000016.1:0-41553 GCA_964466595.1 uncultured Coxiellaceae bacterium
TGATGGGATCCAACATGCAACGTCAAGCTGTTCCCACCATTAAAACTGAAAAACCCCTGGTCGGAACGGGCATCGAAAGAATTGTAGCGAAAGATTCCGGTGTGACGGTTGTCGCAAGACGTGGCGGCACCATTGATTATGTCGACTCTTCACGTATTGTGGTACGCGTTACTGAGGCCGAGGCCGAGCCTGGAGAAACAGGTGTGGATATTTACAACCTGACCAAATTCGTACGTACCAACCAAGATACCTGTATCAATCAAAGACCCTTGGTTGGTATTGGCGATTTAATTGCTAAAGGCGATGTCCTAGCAGATGGTCAATCAACTGATATGGGCGAGCTGGCGCTTGGCCAAAATCTCTTGGTCGCTTTTATGCCTTGGAATGGCTACAACTTTGAAGATTCTATTTTAATCTCAGAACGAGTAGTTCAAGAAGATCGTTTCACCAGCATTCATATTGAAGAACTAACCTGTGTTGCTCGCGACACTAAGCTCGGACCGGAAGAAATTACAGCGGATATTCCCAATGTCAGTGAAGGCTCGCTTTCAAAATTAGATGAATGCGGTATTGTCTATATCGGTGCGGAAGTAATCTCCGGCGATATCTTAGTCGGTAAGGTGACACCCAAAGGCGAAACCCAGTTGACCCCAGAAGAAAAATTATTACGGGCCATCTTTGGTGAAAAGGCCTCCGATGTAAAAGATACTTGCTTGCGTGTTCCAACAGGCATGGAAGGCACCGTGATCGATGTACAAGTTTTTACGCGTGAAGGAATTAAAAAGGATGATCGTGCCCTAGAGATAGAGCGCAATGAATTAGCGAAAGCCAAGCAAGATTTAAATGACGAACTGCGTATTCGTGAAAACGATGTTTTTCAGCGAGTAGAGAAGTTGTTATTAAATAGGCTTGCTGAGAGTGGTCCAGCCAAATTGAAGAAGGGCACTAAAATTACCAAAGGGTATTTAGTGACGATACCCCGAGACAAGTGGTTTGATATTAACTTGCGTGATGCGGCAGCCTCCAAGCAATTAGAAACAGCAGCAAAGCAGGTTAAACGCCTACGTCAAGAGTTTGAAAAAGCCTATGAAGCTAAAAAGAATAAAATTACCCAGAGTGATGATTTAGCTCCCGGCGTTTTAAAAATAGCCAAGGTTTATCTAGCGGTTAAACGTCGGCTTCAACCCGGAGACAAGATGGCAGGTCGTCACGGTAATAAAGGCGTTATTTCACGTGTTATTCCAGTAGAAGATATGCCCTATCTTGCAGATGGCACCCCCGTCGATATCGTGTTGAATCCACTTGGCGTGCCTTCTCGTATGAATGTTGGCCAAGTTTTGGAGACCCATTTAGGCTGGGCAGCGAAAGTGCTAGGCTTAAAAATAGCTGGCATGCTTGAAGACAAAGAGTCTACCAAGAATATTCGTCAATTTTTGAATACCATCTATGGTAGTAGTGTCGGAAACTCGAAAAAAGATTTAGATAAGCTAAGCAATGAAGAAATCATGACGCTTGCTACAAATTTACGAGGCGGTGTGCCGATGGCAACACCGGTCTTTGATGGCGCTTCAGAAGAAGAAATCAAAAGCATGCTGCGCTTAGCAGAGTTACCGGAAAATGGACAAACCATTCTTCATGATGGTCGAACAGGCAAGGCTTTTGAGCGCCCCATTACTGTCGGCTATATGTATATCTTAAAGCTCAACCATTTAGTTGACGATAAGATGCATGCTCGTTCAACCGGTTCTTACAGTCTGGTCACGCAACAACCCTTAGGCGGAAAAGCTCAGTTTGGTGGCCAACGCTTTGGAGAAATGGAAGTATGGGCGCTTGAGGCCTATGGAGCTGCCTACACTTTACAGGAAATGTTGACCGTTAAATCAGATGATGTTTCAGGTCGAACCAAGATGTATAAAAATATTGTAGATGGTGAACATGTGATGGAATCTACAATGCCTGAGGCGTTCAACGTCTTAATTAAGGAAATCCGTTCCTTAAGTATTAATTTAGATTTAGAGTGATGCTTCCGAGAGAGACGGTTTAAACCGTCTCTCCCTTACCCTTTTCTTGCGATGTTAAAGAAGAGGGACTAATGAGATGGTAGATTGAGGGGGAAAGACTTTGAGAGATTTATTAAGTTTTGTCAAACAGCAGTCGCAGTTACAGGACTTTGACCTAATACGTATTGGGCTAGCTTCTCCGGATAGAATCCGATCCTGGTCTTTTGGAGAAGTCAAAAAACCAGAAACAATAAATTATCGTACATTTAAGCCAGAACGTGATGGTTTATTCTGTGCCAAAATTTTTGGTCCCGTCAAAGATTATGAATGTCTATGCGGAAAATATAAACGGTTGAAGCATCGTGGCGTTGTTTGCGAAAAATGTGGCGTTGAAGTGACGCTTTCGAAGGTGCGTCGTGAACGGATGGGTCATATTGAATTAGCAACCCCCATTGCCCATATCTGGTTTTTACGTTCCCTCCCTTCTCGTATCGGCGTACTGCTTGATATGTCCTTGCGTGATATTGAACGCATTTTATATTTTGAATCCTATGTCGTTATTGATCCTGGCATGACGCAATTAGAAAAAGGCCAGCTCTTAACCGAAGAAGCCTATTATGATGCTATCGAAGAATATGGCGATGAATTTGATGCCCGCATGGGTGCCGAGGCTTTACAGGAAATCTTAAAAAACCTCAATCTTGAAGAAGAAGCTGTCCGTATTCGTGAAGAAATTTCAACGGCGACCTCAGATGCCCGTCTGAAAAAGCTTTCCAAACGCTTAAAGCTTTTGGAAGCCTTTATTTCTTCTGGCAATAAACCAGAATGGATGGTCTTAACCGTGCTGCCGGTGTTACCGCCAGATTTGCGACCGCTGGTGCCTTTAGATGGTGGACGTTTTGCAACCTCCGATCTGAATGATCTCTATCGTCGTGTGATTAATCGTAATAACCGCTTGAAGAGATTGTTAGATTTAAATGCGCCCGATATTATTGTGCGCAATGAAAAACGCATGCTGCAAGAAGCTGTGGATGGTCTTTTGGATAATGGCCGCCGCGGACGTCCTATTCTTGGAACCAATAAGCGACCCTTGAAGTCTTTGGCCGACATGATCAAAGGTAAACAAGGTCGCTTCCGTCAAAATCTTTTAGGAAAGCGAGTGGACTATTCAGGTCGATCTGTTATCGTCGTCGGCCCAACTTTGAAATTGCATCAATGCGGTATTCCTAAAAAGATGGCGCTGGAATTATTCAAACCCTATATTTATCATCGTTTACAAATTTTAGGCCAAGCGTCTACGATTAAAGCAGCCAAGAAAATGGTGGAACGTGAAGAAGCAATTGTTTGGGATATTTTAGAAGAAGTCATCCGCGAGCATCCTATTCTTTTAAATCGTGCGCCAACCTTGCATCGTTTAGGTATTCAAGCCTTCGAGCCAGTTTTAATTGAAGGGAAGGCTATACAATTACATCCGCTCGTTTGTACAGCCTACAACGCCGATTTTGACGGCGACCAAATGGCCGTGCACGTTCCGCTTTCCTTAGAAGCGCAGCTCGAAGCGCGCTCGCTCATGATGTCTACTAACAATGTCTTGTCACCAGCAAATGGTGCGCCTGTGATTGTTCCAACCCAAGATGTGGTCTTAGGACTGTATTATTTAACGAGGACCAAAATCAATGCGCGTGGTGAAGGCATGCGCTTTGCAGATATTGCCGAAGCCCAACGAGCTTATGAAAATGACTTGGTTGATTTACAAGCAGAAGTCAAAGTGCGCGTGAAAGAGTTCCAACGAACTGAAAAAACAGGAGAATTTAAAGAGGTGATCCGTTTGGTAGATACAACAATCGGTCGCTCTTTATTATCAGAAGTATTGCCGAAAGGCCTTTCTTTTGATTTAGTCAATAAAACGATGACTAAAAAGACACTCTCTGATCTGATCGATTCCTGTTATCGAGAGCTTGGGCTGAAGGCAACCGTGATGTTTGCCGATCATCTGATGTATACCGGCTTCCAGTATGCTACTCATTCAGGTGTTTCTATTGGCGTAGACGATCTGGTTATTCCTAAAAATAAACCCGAAATTATTTCGCAGGCCGAAGAAGAGATTCGCAAGATTCAGTCCCAATACGCTTCCGGTTTGGTGACACAGGGCGAGCGCTACAATAAGGCCATTGATATTTGGTCTCGTGCTAACGATTTAGTTGCTCAAGCCATGATGGATGAAATTTCCACATCCACGGTAAAGGATGCGAAGGGCGTTAAAGTGAAACAAGAATCGTTTAACTCGATCTTTATGATGGCCGATTCTGGTGCCAGAGGATCTGCAGCCCAGATTCGCCAATTGGCGGGTATGCGTGGCTTGATGGCTAAACCAGATGGCTCCATTATTGAAACACCCATCACGGCTAATTTCCGCGAAGGCTTGAACGTGTTGCAATATTTTATTTCAACCCACGGTGCTCGAAAGGGTCTTGCAGATACCGCTCTCAAAACAGCAAATTCCGGTTATCTCACGCGTCGTTTAGTCGATGTTGCTCAAGACTTAGTGATTACAGAAGATGATTGTGGTACCGCCCAAGGGGTGACGGTTATTCCGCTTATCGAAGGCGGAGATATTGTTGAACCTCTGCATGAGCGTGTCTTAGGTCGTATGACAGCCTTTGATATTATCGATCCGCTCACCAAGAAGGTGGTGATCTCCAAGGGCACCTTATTAGATGAGAAATGCGTAGCCAAGTTAGAACATTTAACGATCGATCAGGTTGTCGTGCGCTCACCGATTACCTGCGAATCTCGTTATGGTATTTGTGGTTCTTGTTATGGACGCGATTTGGCTCGTGGTCATAAGGTCAATATCGGTGAAGCAGTTGGCGTGATCGCGGCACAGTCCATCGGCGAACCGGGTACGCAGTTGACCATGAGAACCTTTCACATCGGTGGTGCAGCTTCTCGTGCAACCGCAGCAAATAATGTACAGGTCAAGCTGACAGGTAAGATCAAACTACAAAATGTGAAATTGCTACAGCGTCAAAATGGTAAAAATATTGCGATTTCTCGTTCCGGTATTCTAGCTGTCTTAGACGAGCAAGGTCGTGAAAGAGAACGCTATAAGCTTCCCTACGGTGCTGAACTAAGCGTAGCCGATGGCTCTAAAATTGAAGCAGGACAAATTGTCGCAACCTGGGATCCGCATAGCCATCCAGTGATAACTGAAGTGGCCGGCCGTATTAAATACGTCGACCTCATCGAAGGCAATACTATGCATCGTCAAACCGATGAGTTAACTGGTCTTTCCTCCGTAGTGGTTTTAGATTCTAAGCAGCGTACCAGTGGCGGTAAAGAATTGAAGCCCATGGTCAAGCTAGTTGATGCTAAAGGCCAAGATCTTTGCCTACCCGGGACCAATCTACCGGCCCAATACTTCTTGCCTGTGAACGCCGTTATTACCTTTGATGATGGCTCTGCTGTGAAAATTGGTGATGTCATCGCTAGAATTCCACAAGAAACAACAAAAACCCGTGATATTACCGGTGGTTTGCCACGTGTCGCTGACCTCTTCGAAGCGCGTCGCCCCAAAGATCCAGCAATCTTGGCTGAAATCTCAGGCGTTGTCAGTTTTGGTAAAGAAACCAAGGGCAAGCGTCGTCTCATGATTAGTGCTCCGACAGGCGAAACTTATGAGGCTTTGATTCCAAAATGGCGCCAAGTCAATGTGTTTGAAGGTGAACATGTCGAAAAAGGCGAGGTCTTATCCGAAGGTCCCTTGAATTCGCATGATGTTTTGCGTTTGCTAGGCATTGCTGATTTGGCGAATTACATCGTGAATGAAATTCAAGATGTTTATCGTCTACAAGGTGTCAAAATTAATGATAAGCACATCGAAGTCATTATTCGACAGATGTTACGCAAGGTTCATATTGTGAATCCCGGAGATACCCGCTTTATTAAGGGAGAGCAGGCCGAATATAGCCAATTACGCGAAGAAAACGATGCAGCAGTCAAGACGAATAAGGCACCAGCACAGTATGAAAGGCTCTTGTTGGGTATTACCAAGGCCTCCTTGGCGACGGAATCCTTCATCTCGGCAGCTTCTTTCCAAGAAACAACCCGTGTGTTAACGGAAGCAGCTGTTAGTGGAAAATCAGATGAGCTGCGAGGCTTAAAGGAAAATGTCATTGTAGGTCGTTTATTACCAGCTGGTACTGGTTTGGCTTATCATGCTGAGCGTCGAAATAGGCGTTCAGCTACGGTAAAAGTGGAGAAGACTGAAAGCTCTTCTTCCGCAGCCTCATCGTCCTCTGCTTGATAAAAGTAAAAGCTAGTAGAATTAAAATACTATTCTCTAGTTGACATGAGTTGATGATCTTCATTAGAATCGCGGGTTCTTAGAGATCGAATGAATATTAATTTTTTAGCGGTTTAAATCGGAGTTTGAGAATGCCAACGATTAATCAATTGGTACGGAACCCGCGGATACCTAATATGGGAAAATCAAAGGTACCGGCGCTTTCCCTTTGTCCACAAAAGCGTGGAGTCTGTACACGTGTATACACAACGACTCCCAAAAAGCCGAACTCGGCCTTACGTAAGGTGGCCCGTGTGCGCTTAACCAATGGCGCGGAAGTGACGGCCTATATCGGTGGTGAAGGGCACAACTTACAAGAGCACTCTGTTGTTCTTATTCGTGGTGGTCGTGTAAAGGACTTGCCTGGTGTGCGTTATCATATTGTCCGTGGAAGCCTCGATACAGCAGGCGTAAGTGGCAGAAAGCAGGGTCGCTCTAAGTATGGTGCCAAGCGACCAAAAGAGTGAAAGTGAAAGAAAATAAATCTATTTATTTAGGATAGAGCAATGCCAAGAAGAAATGCAGCAATTAAACGTGATGTTTTGCCAGATCCACTCTATGGGAGTGCGGACCTAGCCAGCTTTATTAACGTCGTCATGCGTTCGGGTAAAAAATCCGTTGCAGAAAAAATTGTTTATCGCGCACTCGATGCGGCCGTAGCTCGACTCAAAAAGCAGGGCAGAAAAGAAGATGCCCAGGGCGGCGATGAGGGCGAAGGTCGTTCTGGTTCAGGCACTGGATCAGGCACTGGAAAATTAAAGCCTTCAGCAGCGGCACTAGAGATTTTAGAAAAAGCCTTATTGCACGTTAGCCCAACGGTAGAGCTCAAGTCACGCCGTGTCGGGGGTGCTACCTATCAAATACCAATCGAGGTTGCTTCCGATCGTGGTAAGGCGCTAGCCAGACGTTGGCTGGTTCAGGCTGCAAAAGGTCGTTCAGAAAAGACGATGGTTTTACGATTGGCTGCAGAAATTATAGATGCCTATGATAATAAAGGTGCGGCAATCAAGATGCGCGACGATACACATCGCATGGCAAAAGCAAACCAAGCGTTTGCACATTATAGATGGTAAGGGGTAATTCATGCCGCGCACAACACCCATAGAGCGTTATCGAAATATCGGAATCATTGCACACATCGATGCTGGCAAAACAACAACAACAGAGCGCGTTCTTTTTTATACCGGTGTTTCACATAAGATTGGTGAGGTTCATGAAGGCACAGCCAAAATGGACTGGATGGAGCAAGAACAAGAACGTGGCATTACCATTACCTCTGCTGCAACAACCTGCTACTGGTATGGAATGGACAGGCAGTTTCCGCAACATCGTATTAATATCATCGACACCCCCGGCCATGTCGACTTTTCAATTGAGGTCGTTCGCTCTCTTCGCGTGCTGGACGGCGCTTGTACTGTCTTTTGTGGTGTAGGCGGCGTGCAGCCCCAGACAGAAACCGTGTGGCGACATGCGAATCGCTATAAAGTTCCTCGTATTGGCTTTGTCAATAAAATGGACCGTGTCGGCGCCAACTTCCTTCGTGTTGTTGAGCAGCTCCAAGCTAGATTGCGCGGCAATCCCGTTCCCATTCAGGTTCCGATCGGTGCTGAAGAGCATTTTGAGGGAATTGTTGATTTAGTCCGTATGAAAGAAATTATTTGGGATGAGGCTAATCAGGGTTCTTCTTATAAAGAAGCTGAGATTCGTCCTGCTCTGCTTGAAGAATGTCAGAAATGGCGCGAGAAGATGGTTGAAGCTGCTGCTGAAGGTTCTGAAGACCTCATGAATAAATATTTAGAGCAGGGTGATCTCCGTGCCGATGAAATTAAACAAGGACTGCGAGCCCGTACTATTCGCTGCGAAATTGTGCCGATGCTCTGTGGGACGGCCTTCAAAAATAAAGGCGTACAAGCGATGTTGGATGCGGTAATTGAATATCTTCCTTCGCCTGCCGATGTGGCTGCAGTGAATGGTCATTTGGACGATGCTGCCGGCACAGAAGCTACTCGTGCACCTCTCGATTCAGAGCCCTTTTCCGCGCTAGCCTTCAAGATTGCCACTGATCCCTATGTAGGAACCCTCACTTATTTCCGAGTTTATTCTGGTGTTCTCAAGTCTGGGGATACCGTGTATAATCCGGTCAAATCAAAAGATGAGCGCATTGGCCGCTTATTGCAGATGCATGCTAATGACCGCACTGAAATCAAAGAAGTCTACGCAGGCGATATCGCTGCTGCCGTGGGTTTAAAAAAGGTTACGACTGGCGATACGCTTTGTGATAGCGACAAGGTTATTATCCTAGAAAAATTAGCTGTTCCCGAGCCCGTCATTTCAGTGGCGGTTGAGCCTAAAACCAAGGCAGACCAAGAAAAAATGGGAATTGCTCTTGGCAAGCTAGCCCAGGAAGATCCTTCTTTCCGTGTGCGAATGGATGAAGAAACTGGCCAAACCATTATTGCAGGTATGGGCGAACTGCATCTTGAAATTATTGTCGACCGCATGAAGCGCGAGTTTAGTGTCGAAGCAAATGTAGGTAAGCCGCAGGTAGCTTATCGAGAAACGATTCGTGGTGTTGTAGAGCAAGAAGGTAAATATGTTCGTCAGACTGGTGGTCGTGGTCAATATGGTCACGTCTATCTACGGCTAGAGCCCAAAGAAGCCGGCGGCGGTTATGAATTTGTAAATGGTATTGTGGGCGGTGTCATTCCCAGAGAATATATACCAGCCATTGATAAAGGCATTCAAGAGCAGATGGAAAATGGTATTCTAGCCGGCTTTCCGGTAGTAGATGTCAAAGTCACTGTCTTTGATGGTTCCTATCATGATGTCGATTCAAATGAAATGGCCTTTAAAATTGCTGGCTCCATGGCTTTTAAAGAAGGTGCAAGAAAGGCTAAACCAGTTTTATTAGAGCCAATCATGAAAGTTGAAGTGGTTACGCCCGAAGATTATATGGGCGATGTAATGGGCGATCTAAATCGTCGACGTGGTATGGTGCAGGATGTTGAAGATACGCCTTCTGGAAAAGTCATTCATGCAGAAGTGCCTATTGCAGAAATGTTTGGTTATGTGACACAGTTACGCTCCATGTCACAGGGTAGAGCAACCTACACGATGGAGTTTGCAAAATACAACGAGGTTCCAAGCAATATTGTTGAGCAGATGGCAAGCAAATCAACATAATATAAGAAATTAATATAGAAGGGGAAAGCAGCGATGTCCAAGCAAGTATTTGAAAGAACGAAACCCCATGTGAATGTGGGTACAATTGGGCATGTAGACCATGGTAAGACCACGCTCTCAGCAGCCATAACAACGATTTTGTCAAAAAAATATGGCGGTGAAGCAAAGTCCTACGATCAAATTGATAATGCGCCTGAAGAAAAAGCGCGTGGCATCACTATTTCAACCTCGCATCTGGAATATGAGTCTGAAAAGCGTCATTACGCCCATGTGGATTGCCCCGGACATGCCGATTATGTAAAAAACATGATTACAGGAGCTGCCCAAATGGATGGCGCCATTCTAGTGGTGTCAGCAGCAGATGGTCCTATGCCGCAGACCAGAGAACATATTCTTTTGGCTCGACAGGTTGGCGTGCCTTACATTGTCGTTTACTTAAATAAAGCAGATATGGTTGATGACAAAGAATTACTCGATCTTGTTGAAATGGAAGTCAGAGATTTATTAACTGCCTATGGTTTCCCAGGAGATAAAACCCCCATCGTAATCGGTTCGGCTTTAAAAGCCCTCGAAGGAGACAGCAGTGAGATTGGTATGCCTTCTATCTTCAAGTTGGTTGAGACCATGGATGCCTATATTCCAATCCCGGAAAGGCCCCTAGACAAACCCTTCCTGATGCCAATTGAAGACGTATTTTCAATCTCTGGACGAGGAACCGTTGTGACTGGCCGAGTAGAGCGCGGTATTGTGAAGGTCAGTGAAGAATTAGAAATCGTTGGTATTAAGCCGACCATCAAAACAATTTGTACCGGCGTTGAAATGTTCCGCAAAATTTTAGATGAGGGTCGAGCCGGTGATAATGTCGGTGTACTTTTAAGAGGAACCAAGCGTGAAGAAGTTGAGCGTGGGCAGGTCTTAGCCGCGCCCGGCTCGATTATGCCGCATACTAAATTTGAAGCTGAGGTCTATGTCTTAACCAAAGAAGAAGGCGGTCGACATACTGCATTTTTCAAGGGTTATCGTCCACAGTTTTATTTTCGTACAACCGATGTCACCGGTGAGGTTATTCTCCCTGAGGGCGTCGAAATGGTTATGCCCGGAGATAATATCCGACTCGTTGTTAACCTAATTGTGCCGGTTGCAATGGAAGAGGGCTTACGCTTTGCTATCAGAGAAGGCGGCCATACGGTCGGTGCTGGTGTCGTCTCAAAGGTTTTGGAATAAATGAAAAAGAAAAGAGTCACTTTAAAGGGTAGCTAAAGCTTATTGGGTCATTAATCGAGAAGAAATACCATGGGAACAGCAAGAAAGAATCAAAGAATTCGTATTCGCTTAAAAGCTTTTGATCATCGTCTAATTGATCGATCGGCGCGCGAAATTGTTGAAACAGCAAAGCGAACGGGCGCGCAAGTATCCGGCCCCATTCCCTTGCCGACAAGGATTGAGCGTTACACGGTTTGTTTGGCTCCCAATGGAGACAAAGATGCCCGTGATCAATATGCCTTATGCACGCATAAGCGCTTAATTGATATTAAAGAGCCAACAGATAAAACCATCGATGCGCTCATGAAGTTAGATCTTGCTGCGGGCGTAGATGTTCAAATTAGTGTTGGTGCACAAGATAAGTAAACGGGTTTCCCGGAAGATAAAAGCGGTCTAGAGCTGAGGTAGGAAATATGGCCATAGGTTTAGTTGGGCGAAAATGTGGAATGACGCGAATCTTCACTGAAGAGGGTGCGGTTCCAGTTACAGTGATTGAGGTGCTAGCTAATCGTGTAACACAAATCAAAACAGCAGATACTGATAAATATTTTGCAGTACAGGTGACAACAGGCACTCGTAAAAAGTCCCGTCTAGGCAAGCCTAGCGCGGGTATTTATGCCAAGGCCAATACTGGCGCCGGTCGTGGCCTCTGGGAATTTGCCGTAGAGGCAGAAAAAGCCCTAGAGGGAATCGCGGTGGGTTCAGAATTAAAATTAGACCGTTTTGCGGTTGGACAATACGTTGATGTGACAGGTATTACCAAAGGCAAGGGCTTTGCAGGCACAATCAAGCGTCACCATTTTGCTTCACAGGATGCAAGTCATGGTAATTCAGTTTCACACCGGGTGCCAGGGTCCATCGGACAAAGACAAACTCCTGGAAAGGTATTTAAAGGCAAGAAGATGTGTGGTCATTTGGGACAGGTACAACGAACCATACAGTCACAGGTCATTGTACGGCTCGATATGGAAAAAAATCTAGTTCTCGTTCGAGGCGCTATTCCAGGTGCTCCTGGTTCAGATGTAATTATTCGCCCATCCATAAAGAGAAAAGCGAAAAAAGAGGGGGGTAAATAATGGAATTGCAGCTTATTAATTCAAGTAAAACAGTGAAGCTTCCGGCATCTATTTTTAATTGCGATTTTAAAGAGGCCTTAATTCATCAGGCGGTTACCAGCTACCTTTCAGGTGGCAGATCCGGAACCCATGCACAGAAAACCCGTGCAGAGGTCCGCGGTGGTGGCATTAAGCCCTGGCGACAAAAGGGGACGGGACGAGCGCGTGCCGGCACGATTAGAAGCCCCTTATGGCGTAAGGGCGGTGTTATTTTTGCTGCTAAGCCGCGCAGCTATAAACAAAAAATGAATAAAAAAGCCTATCGTCTAGCGCTGTGCTCTATTTTATCCGAGCTCACCCGCCAAGATCGTTTTGCAGTAGTTGAAAGCCTCAGTGTTGAGACGCATAAGACGAAAGACTTCTTAAAAACCTTGGGCACGCTTTTAAAAGACAGTCTAAAAAAAGGTTTAGATCTCAATCAGGCTAATATTTTAATTGTTACGGATAAGCTGGATGAAAATCTCCTACGGGCTTCAAGGAATTTACCTGGCATTGAATTGAGAGAACCGCAGAATCTAAACCCCGTCGTATTGGTGAATGCAGAAAAAGTAATCATCACTAAGGCGGCATTGACAAATATTGAGGAATGGCTGAAATGAGCGCTGAACGATTACTAGAAATTATCATTGCACCGCATATTTCTGAAAAAACAAGCAGAGCCACTGAAAAGCATCAGGTTTATACCTTTAAGGTGGCAGTAAATGCAGCTAAGCCAGAAATTAAACAGGCTATAGAAAAACTCTTTAATACGAAGGTAGAAGCAGTGCGTACTGTTACTGTGAAACCCAAGACCAGACGTTTTCGCGGTGTGGAAGGCTCTAAGAAAAAATGGAAAAAAGCCTATGTCACCTTGGCAGAAGGCCAAAAAATTGACCTCCATGGAGAGAGTCCAGCTAGCTAGAAGTTAAACAAGCAAGACCTTCTCGAAATAGCTTGACATTAAAACCATAAGGGACTAAAAACCCGAAGCGAATGCAGCTTTAAGGGAAAGACGTACCTGCTTCAGTGTGGGGCGGAAAATGAGATTAATGTAAATAGAGGCAGCTATGTTATTAAAAGAAAAGCCGACTTCACCAGGAAGACGGGCCGTTATCAGAGTAGTTGGGAAGGGTCTGCATAAAGGAGCTCCCCATGCTGCTTTACTCGCCAAAAAATCTAAAACAGGTGGTCGAAATAACAACGGCCATATTACCTGTCGTCATATTGGCGGCGGACACAAGCAACACTATAGAATCATTGATTTTAAAAGAAATAAAGATGGGATTAAGGGCAAAATTGAGCGTTTAGAGTACGATCCCAACAGAAGCGCTTTTATAGCCTTGGTACTTTATGTTGACGGCGAAAGGCGTTATATTATTGCCCCTCAGCAGGTGAAAGCCGGTGATGAAATTCAATCGGGCTCGGCCTCTCCTATTAAGCCAGGAAATTGCCTGCCTTTGAATAGTATACCCGTTGGAACGACAGTACATTGTGTCGAGCTCAGTGTGGGTAAAGGTGCTCAATTAGCGCGTAGTGCCGGTGCTGCTGTACAAATTGTTGCAAGAGAAGGTCTGTATGTAACGATCAGGCTTCGCTCTGGTGAAACTCGAAAAGTTTTGGCTGAATGTCGTGCTGTGATTGGCGAAGTAAGCAATGCCGAGAATAATCTCAGATCCTATGGTAATGCCGGTGCTAAAAGAAGACGTGGCATCAGACCGACGGTTCGTGGAACGGCTATGAACCCAGTCGACCACCCACATGGTGGTGGTGAAGGGCGTACCAAGGGTGGACGCCATCCAGTCAGTGCTTGGGGCTTACCGACCAAAGGATACAAGACTCGAAATAACAAGCGCACCAACCGCTTTATTGTGCAGCGTCGGCATAAAGAGAAATAAACAAAAACAGAGAGGTAAAAAGGTGGCACGTTCATTAAAAAAAGGGCCTTTTATAGACGGGCATTTGTTGAAAAAAGTTGATAAGGCAGTTGCCGGGAATGATAGACGTCCCATTAAGACCTGGTCGCGTCGTTCGATGGTTTTACCTGAAATGGTAGGCCTGACTATTGCAGTACACAATGGAAAATTACATGTGCCTATCTTTGTTACTGAAAACATGGTGGGGCACCGTTTAGGCGAATTTGCAGCTACTCGAACTTTTCGTGCACACTCGGGTGAAAGAAAGGCCAAAGGTGCTGAAGAAGAGAAGAAGTCTTGAGGAGAATGATATGGTCCAAGCAGTAGCAAAGTTAAAACATACCCGCTTATCGCCTCAAAAGTGCAGACTGGTCTGTGATGTTATTCGAGGAATGCCGGTAGATCGGGCCCTTCACATCCTCAAGTTTAGCAATAAAAAAGCGGCTGGTATTGTGAGGAAAGTATTAGAGTCAGCCATTGCGAATGCTGAGCATAATGAAGGGGCTGATGTCGATGAATTAAAAGTAGCGACTATTTTTGCTGATCAAGGACCGACTTTTAAGCGTATCATGGCTCGCGCAAAAGGCAGAGCCACACGTCTTACTAAGCCGACCTGTCATATCACAATTGTCGTATCCGATGAGATGAGGAGTTGATATGGGACAAAAGGTAAATCCCAATGGTATACGCCTTGGTATCGTAAAAGATTGGTCAGCACGCTGGTATGCTGCCTCAAAAGATTTTGCCGATGTCTTATGCTCAGACATCCAAGTACGTGATTATCTACGGAAGAGATTGGCTCAGGCGGGGATTAGTCGTATTCAAATCGATCGTCCTGCGAGAAATGCAAAAATTACCGTTCATGCAGCAAGGCCGGGTGTTGTTATTGGCAAGAGTGGTAAGGAAATTGAAACCCTGCGTGATGAGGTGTTCAAGATTATTAAAGTGCCCGTTCATGTCAGTATTGAAGAGGTGCGCAAGCCTGAAATAGACGCTACCCTGGTGGCTGAATCCATTGCACAGCAAATTGAAAGACGGGTGATGTTCCGTCGTGCAATGAAGCGAGCTGTTACCACTACACTGCGCTTGGGAGCAAAGGGAGTGAAGGTTACAGTTGCCGGTCGTTTGGGCGGCTCTGAAATCGCCCGTACAGAATGGTATCGTGAAGGCCGTGTGCCCTTGCATACCTTTAGAGCTGATATAGATTATGGTACGGCTGAGGCCTATACCACCTACGGCGTGATTGGTGTGAAAGTTTGGATTTTTAAAGGCGAAGTCCTTGGCGATAAAGAGGCAGCAGAGACGACAGAGCAGCCGCGCGCTGAAAAATCAGCGAAAGAGGAGGCCAACTAATGCAGCCTAAAAAAACAAAATATCGCAAACAATTTAAAGGTCGCAATAAGGGCGTAGCCAAGCGAGGGACTAAGGTCAGCTTTGGTGAGTATGGCCTGAAGTCAGTGGAGCTCGGACGCTTGAGTGGTAAACATATTGAAGCTGCAAGACGCACCTTATCTAGGCACTTAAAACGGGGTGGTAAAATCTGGATTCGCATTTTCCCAGATAAGCCAGTGAGCAAAAAACCCCTTGAGGTTCGCCAAGGTTCAGGAAAAGGAAATGTCGAATTTTGGGTGGCGCTGATTCAGCCAGGACGCATGTTATTTGAAATTGAAGGAGTTACAGAAGATGTAGCTCGTGAAGCCTTTAGGTTGGCAGCAGCGAAGTTGCCAGTGAAGACAACCTTTGTTGAGCGGACGGTGATGTAATGAAAACAGCCGAATTAAGAAAAATGACGCAAGAAAAATTGCGAGAAGAATTGTTGAATCTGAGAAAGGAACAATTTAATTTCCGCATGCAAAAGAAAATGGGGCAATTACCCAAATCGCATCTGATTAGAAAAGCGAAGAAAGATCTTGCCCGTTTAAAAACAGTGATGAGCGAGAATCGCTTACAAGAGAAGGCTTAAGTCTATGGGAAATAAAAATTCTAAACAAAGTGTAGTGGATGCTGGAACTAAAATAGCAGGTGCCACCCGTGCGCTTACAGCTACGGTAATCAGCAATAAAATGGATAAGACCATCGTGGTTCAAGTGCTGCGTATGGTGAAGCATCCCGTTTATGGTAAATACCAGCGTCATTATAGCAAGATGTATGTTCATGATATAAACAACCAGTCCAAAGAGGGTGATGTGGTTAGAATCAAGCAAACTCGCCCGCTTTCTAAGCTAAAAAGCTGGACCCTAGTTGAAATTATAAGACGAGCTGATACCGGGTTAGAAGTTTCAGAAACTGAATTAGCAGATACAGAGAATCTAACATAGGCAGTCTCGATTTTTAGGAGAGATAAATATGATTCAAGCACATACGATGCTCGAAGTGGCTGATAACAGTGGCGCACGTCGTGTTATGTGCATCAAGGTTTTGGGTGGAACGCGACGTCGCTATGCCTCTATTGGCGATGTGATTAAGGTAAGCGTGAAAGAGGCTATCCCTCGAGGAAAAGTGAAGAAAGGTGAAGTTCTCAATGCTGTGATTGTGCGGACCAGAAAAGGGGTTCGAAGACAAGATGGATCCATGATTCGCTTTGATGAAAATGCAGTGGTATTATTGTCAGCCCAAATGCAGCCAATAGGCACCCGTGTTTTTGGTCCTATTACGCGTGAATTACGTGGCGAGAATTTTATGAAAATTATTTCATTAGCGCCGGAGGTTCTGTAGGTATATGCAAAAGATTAAAAAAGGTGATGAAGTAATTGTCATCTCTGGCAAAGATAAGGGGCGCAGAGGGCCTGTTCTGAAAGTTATTGAAAAAGGCCAAAGGTTTGTGGTCGACGGCATTAATATGGTTAAAAAACATGTTAAAGCCAACCCCAACATTAATGAACAGGGCGGTATTAAAACCAAACCCAAGTCCATTCATCGCTCAAATGTAAAAATCTACAATGCGGCGACACAAAAAGGTGACCGGGTGGGTATACGAGTATTAGAAGATGGCCGAAAGGTTCGCTATTACAAGTCTACAGATGAAGAAATTGAAGTCTAAGGTGGATAAGGCTTATGTCTAGATTAAAAGAACATTATAAGAAAACAGTGGTTCCTAAGCTCATGAAAGAGTTTGGCTACACTTCCGTTATGCAAGTGCCAGAGCTCGATAAAATAACCCTCAATATGGGTGTTGGTGAGGCTGCTGCAGATAAAAAAATTATTACTGCTGCTATCGGGGATATGGAAAAGATTGCCGGGCAAAAAGCCGTAGCAACGAAGTCCAGAATTTCCATTGCCGGCTTTAAGATTAGAGAAAATTGGCCAATTGGCTGTAAAGTCACCCTGCGACGTGATCGTATGTATGAATTTCTAGATCGCTTGATTACTATCGCTTTACCGCGTGTGCGCGATTTCCGTGGCGTGAGCGCCAAAGCCTTTGATGGGCAGGGCAACTATAGTCTAGGCATTAAAGAGCAAATCGTATTTCCTGAAATTGAATACGATAAAATTGATGCTATTCGAGGCATGGATATTACGATAACCACCTCGGCAAAAACGAATAAGGAAGCATTTGCTTTATTATCTGCTTTCAGTTTTCCCTTTAAAGAAAAAGAAGTGAGTTAATCAGATGGCTAAAACTTCCGTTCTAGAACGTGGCAAGAAGCGAGCTGAATTGTTTGCAAAGTACAACGATAAACGAAAAAAGCTCAAGCTAGTTGTTTATAGTGTTGATGCTAGCCAAGATGAAAAAGAGAAGGCACAACTTCAACTGCAAAAGTTGCCACGTAATTCATCACGGATTCGGCAACGTAACCGCTGTCGTGTTTGTGGTAGACCACGGGCCTATAATCGCTTAACCGGTTTGTGTCGTATGCATATGCGAGGCGCTGTGATGAAAGGTTTTATTCCAGGCATGCATAAAGATAGTTGGTAAAAAACAAATTGATTTTGAGGTAAGACGAATATGTCAATGCAGGATCCGGTTTCAGATATGTTGACTTGTATGCGTAATGCACAAGCAATTGGTATTAAAGAAATTCAATTGCCGGCTTCAATTATGAAGCTAGCAATTCTTCGTGTCTTAAAAGAAGAAGGCTATATTGATGATTTTGAAGAAGTGACTACAGACCACAAATCAAGAGTCAAGGTTGTTTTAAAATATTACCAAGGCAAGGCTGTCATTGAAAAATTAAAGCGCATCAGCTGTCCTGGCAGACGAGTTTATCAAGCTTGTGATAAATTGCCCTTGGTTCGTGGGGGCTTGGGTATTGCAATTATTTCTACTCCAAAAGGCCTGATGAGCGATCGAGCTGCACGTGTAGCGCGTTTAGGCGGCGAAATTCTATGTACAGTGGAGTAAGAATATGTCAGTGAATCATGCCTCAGCAACAACAGATAAACCACTTCGAACCTCAAGGATTGGACGAAAGCCAGTGGAATTACCAAGTGGAGTAGAAGTGAAGCTTCAAGAAAATCACTTGGCAATTAAGGGTCCTAAAGGACAATTAGATCTAGCAATACATCCTTTTGTAAATGTAGAGCTAGTAGAAAAGAAAATTGCCTTGAAGCAAACCAGTGCAAAGAATTGTCGCGGTATTCAAGCGAAGCTCTATAAGTCCATTACAGGAACCATGCGTGCGCAAATTGCAAACATGATTACTGGGGTAACCAAGGGCTTTGAAAAAAAGTTACTTTTAGTTGGCGTAGGCTATCGTGCACAAATGAAGGGTAAGTCCTTGTCTTTAAGTCTCGGTTTTTCTCACCCTATTGAGTTTGAGGTGCCTCATGGTTTAACAATTGAAGCGCCCACTCAGACAGAAATTATTATTAAGGGTGCTGATAAAAACCTTGTGGGCTTGGTGGCAGCTAAAATCAGGAAGCTTCGTCAACCTGAACCATACAAAGGAAAAGGGATTCGTTATGCAAATGAACGAATCACTCTAAAAGAAACCAAGAAGAAGTAATAGGTAGAAGCATATGCAAGCAAAACTAGCATCAAGATTACGCCGAGCCAAGCGGACTCGCATGAAAATTCGCGAACATGAAATAGCGCGTTTATGCGTGCATCGTACGCCTCGGCATATGTATGCCCAAATTACCAGCTCAGATGGAACCAGCGTTTTAATTGCTGCGTCTACGCTAGATAAATCCTTGAGCAAAAAGTTAAAAGTTACAGGTAATGTCGAAGCTGCGAAAGCAGTGGGAAAGCTTATAGCTGAACGAGCTTTAAAGGCAGGTATTCAGAAGATTGCATTTGACCGCTCCGGATTTAGCTATCATGGTCGAGTCAAGGCATTGGCTGATGCTGCACGTGAAGGTGGTTTAAATTTCTAAAAAGCCGAATGAAGGGTTAAACGAATGGCAAGTTATGATCAATCTACAAGAAGTGACGGGTTACAAGAAAAATTAGTAGCCGTGGCACGTAATGCGAAGGTAGTAAAGGGCGGTAAAATTTTTAGCTTTGCTGCTATTACAGTGGTTGGTGATGGAAAAGGTCGAATTGGTGTCGGCCGTGGTAAGTCACGTGAAGTGCCTGTGGCTATTCAGAAATCACTAGAAAATGCCCGCAAAAATATGCGTTACATACCGCTTAAAAATGGCAGTCTATATTATGAAATTGTTGCCAAACATGGTGCAACCCGCGTCTTTATGAAGCCTGCTTCAGAAGGAACAGGCATTATCGCTGGTGGTGCTATGCGCGCCGTATTCGAGGTATTGGGAGTTAAAAATGTCTTGGCAAAGATTGTTGGTTCTACGAATGCTGTGAATGTCGTTCGGGCAACCTTGCTCGGATTACAAAATTCAGCCTCACCCGAATATATGGCAGCCAAACGCGGCAAGGATCTCAAAGAAATCTTGGGAGAGGGAGAATAGGATGGTGCGACAAAAGAAAAAGCAAATACGAGTAACACTCATTCGAAGTACGATTGAGGCCTTGAAGGCCCATAAAGACTGCGTGCGAGGCTTAGGTTTGCGCCGACTTCGTCATTCCGTCATACTCGAAGATACAGTCTGTATTCGCGGCATGATTAATCGTGTTCAGCATCTGTTAACCGTTGAAGAGGTATGAAAGTATGAGTTCTAAGGAAGCAACGAAGAGTAATCCCCTGCGTCTGAATAGTCTCCGTCCTGCTCCGGGATCAAAGACAGTACGTTTTCGCGTCGGCCGAGGTATAGGAACGGGTATCGGAAAAACCTGCGGAAAGGGCCATAAAGGTCAACGAGCACGTGCAGGCGGTTATCATAAGGTTGGTTTCGAAGGCGGTCAAATGCCCATGCAAAGAAGGCTGCCCAAGTCAGGTTTTCGCTCGCGTGCTAGATTAGCCCATCAAGAGCTTCGCTTATCCCAATTAAATAAGCTTGAAGCAGAAGTGATAGATTTTGCCTTATTAAAAGAGGCTGCTGTTATTAAATCAAATATCAAGACAGTGAAACTAGTTGCTTCAGGTGAGCTTGAAAAGAAAGTGACAGTGCGAGGCATTCCAATGACCAAAGGTGCGAAAGCAGCTATTGAAGCACTCGGCGGAAAAGTTGAATCTTAGGCTAAGAGGCTCCGCACCATGTCAAAAGGAAGAGCAGTAAACAATCCGCTAGCAGGAAGTGGTTTAAGTGATTTAAAACGCCGCTTATTTTTTGTATTAATAGCGATCTTAGTTTTTCGCGTTGGCACTTATATTCCCGTTCCCGGCTTAAACCCGCAACGCTTGCAGGAACTATTTAGTGCTCAGCAAAATAATATTGTCGGGCTTTTTAATATGTTTTCTGGGGGTGCCTTGATGCGTTTTAGCATCTTCGCACTCGGTATTATGCCCTATATTTCTTCTTCTATTATTGTTCAGTTGCTAACTGTTTTAGTGCCTTCGCTTGCAGAGTTACGAAAAGAAGGTGAATCAGGGCAAAGGAAAATCAACCAATATACCCGTTATGGAACAGTCATTTTGTCCTTGTTTCAAGCCGTGGGCGTGTCGAAAATGCTGGTCATACATGGCATCGCCTTGACAGGTGGGCTGCCATTTTATGTCGTGACTACTATTACCCTAGTAACAGGCACCTTATTTCTCATGTGGCTGGGGGAACAGGTGACAGAGCGTGGGATTGGCAATGGTATCTCATTAATTATCTTTTCCGGCATTGTTGCCGGCTTACCAGCGGCTGTCGGCCGTACCCTTGAGCAGGTGAGAGAAGGGCAATTGCAGGTTCTGACCCTCCTTTTGGTCGTCCTAGCAGTTGGTGCTGTCGTTGCTCTTGTTGTGTACATCGAAAGGGCCCAAAGAAGAATTCCAATACAATATGCGAGACGAATGCAGGGTGGAATGGTCTATTCAGCCAAAAGCACCCATCTCCCCCTTAAAATTAATATGGCAGGCGTCATTCCGCCTATTTTTGCCTCAAGTCTTATCTTGTTTCCTGCGACTCTTGCCCAATGGTTTAGCAGTAGTAAGGGATTCGGCTGGCTGACCGTATTAAACGTTTCCTTACAGCAAGGGCAGCCCCTACACATGTTGCTTTTTGCTACTGCTATCGTCTTCTTTTGCTTTTTTTATACGGCTATTGTGTTTAATCCCCGGGATACAGCTGATAATTTGAAGAAATCGGGTGCTTTTATCCCCGGTATTCGGCCAGGCGATCAAACGGCTCGTTATATTGATAATGTGATGACAAGACTTACCCTTTTTGGTGCGGTTTATGTTACACTCGTCTGCCTTTTACCTGAGTTTATGATTTTGGCATGGAATGTACCCTTTTATTTTGGCGGAACCTCCCTTTTGATTATTGTGGTTGTGGTTATGGATTTTATTGCGCAAATTCAATCACATATCATGTCTTTTCAGTATGAATCTCTGCTGAAAAAGGCGAACTTGCGCGGTATAAAAAGTTAGTAAAAATGAGGTGATTTATGAAGGTTGGAGCATCAGTTAAGAAAATATGCCGAAATTGTAAAGTGATCAAGCGTAAGCATGTAGTGAGGGTCATTTGCAAAGAAAAACGTCATAAGCAAAGACAGGGCTAGGATGAGCTAGGCTTGAAAAAGAGGGTCTTTTAACAAAAGATCTAGGTTGATTTTTTAGCATTTCGAGATTAAATTAAGTGGCTTTTGAATTAGTACATAGAGAGAAGGGGAAAGTAGAATGACGGCCCGTATAGCAGGCGTTAATATTCCGCCACAAAAACAGGTGAAGATAGGGCTTACAGCCATTTATGGCATAGGCCGAAACCGGGCTTTGAGCTTGTGCGAGTCGGCAAAAGTGAGCCCAGCAAAGAAGGTGAAAGATTTAACAGAAGGCGAGCTTGAAAATCTACGTAGTGAAATCAGTAAGGTCAAGGTTGAGGGCGATCTTCGACGTGAGGTTGCGCTGAATATTAAGCGTTTGATTGAGTTAGGAACCTATCGCGGTTTGCGGCATAAACGCGGCTTACCAGTGCGCGGCCAACGTACTCGGACCAATGCCCGAACCCGTAAAGGTAAACGTAAGAGCATTATTAGGGTAGCAGCCCCGGCGGCCGCTTCTTAAAGCTTTAGAATATAACTTTAAAGACAAATAGGTGAAATGATGTCACAAGCACCCGAATCCGCAGGAAAGGCCATAGCTGAAAAAGCGCCTGCCGATAAAACAACAGCGGCAAAAACAAGCAAAAAGCGCAAGAGAACTAAGCGACAAATTATAGAAGGCATTGCGCATATTTATGCCTCTTTTAATAATACCATTGTCACCATTACCGACCTCCAAGGAAATGGAGTTGCCTGGAGTAGTGCTGCGAGCTGTGGTTATCGTGGATCGCGTAAATCGACACCCTATGCCGCGGGAGAAGCTGCTCTTAAGGCGGCTCAGGCGGTTATCGAAAATTTTGGTATGAAAAGTGTTCATGTCAAAACCAGAGGCCCGGGGCCGGGCAGAGAGTCTGCTGTTCGTTCTCTGCATGCAGCGGGTTTAAAAATTCTTTCAATTACAGATGCAACAGGAATTCCCTTTAACGGCTGTCGCGATCCCAAGAGACGCCGTGTTTAGACTATCATTCAGTGGAGAAAGCTTGAGATGGCAAGATATTTAGGTCCAAGATGTAAGCTGGCACGACGTGAAAAGACTGATCTTTCACTGACTAGCGGTGTACGTCCCTTAGATTCAAAATGTAAACTGGATACGGCTCCAGGCATGCATGGTGCCCGTAGAGGTAGAGAAACTGATTATGGCGTCCAGCTTCGTGAAAAACAAAAATTGCGACGAATTTACGGTATTTTGGAACGTCAATTTCATAATTACTATAAAAAAGCGATGCGCTTAAAAGGCTCAACAGGAGAAAATCTACTGAAGCTTTTAGAAGGTCGCTTAGATAATGTAGTCTATCGTATGGGCTTTGCCGCAACCCGAGCTGAAGCGCGTCAAATGGTTTCTCATCGCGCTATCGTGGTGAACGAGAAAACGGTAAATATCCCCTCCTATATCGTTGCACCCGGAGATATTGTAAAAATTAGAGAACGTTCTCGCCAACAACTTCGAATTCAATCGGCTTTAACACTAGCTCAAGCACGTGCTAACTGCGAATGGCTTGATGTTAATTCCACAGATTTGATGGGTGTATTTAAGAGAGTTCCTGATCGGTCGGAGTTACCGCCTGACATAAACGAAAATCTGGTCATTGAATTGTATTCTAAATAATCTTCTAAGGGTGAGGTCGCTATACATGCAAACTACTCCATATGATTTGTTAACACCTCGTGAAATTCGAGTGGAAACTATTTCACCGAATCGTGCCAAAGTTGTGTTGGAGCCCTTAGAGCGTGGCTTTGGCCACACCTTGGGTACGACCCTACGCCGTATTTTACTATCCTCTATGCCTGGTGCTGCCATTGTAGAGGTCAAAATTGATGGGGTGCTACATGAATATGGCGCTATCCCCGGAGTGCAGGAAGATGTTGTTGAAATCCTTTTAAATTTGAAAAACGTTGCTATACGCTTACATACTCGTCAAGATGTCACTCTCACTCTCAGCAAAAAAGGTCCAGGAGCGGTGACAGCAGGCGATATTTCTACCGAGCACGATGTAGAAATCGTGAATCCCTCTCATCTCATTGCTCATGTTAATGAATCTGGTTCCCTCAATATGACCATTCGAGTGATGTTGGGCCGTGGCTATCAACCAGCCTCCTCGCGCAAATCAGCAGCAGCTGCTGAGGGCGGTAAAAGCCGTATCGGTGCTCTCCACTTAGATGCGAGCTTTAGTCCCGTGCGTCGCGTGGCCTATACCGTAGAAAGTACCCGTGTAGAACAAAGAACCGACTTAGATAAATTAGTCATCGATCTTGAAACGAATGGCACCCTCAACCCAGAAGAAGCCATCCGTCGTTCAGCAACCATTCTCCAGCAACAATTGGCCGCCTTCGTCGACTTAAAGGCTATGCCGACAATTGAAAAGTCTGAAAAAGAGTCGATGAATCCACTCTATATTCGACCCGTCGACGATTTAGAATTAACCGTGCGTTCCGCCAATTGCTTAAAGGCAGAGAATATTTACTATATTGGCGATCTGGTACAAAAGACTGAGGCTGATCTTCTCAAAACACCTAATTTAGGCAAGAAGTCCTTGACCGAGATTCAGTCTGTCTTAGCTTCTCATGGACTTTCCTTGGGAATGGATATTGAAAATTGGCCACCGCCTTTTTTAAGAGATGAGACCGGTGAAGGCGATAGTGGCAGAGTAAAGAAATAACAAGCTTAAATGCTTAAATATTTCGAGGATGTTTTTTCGCCTTCGCAGACAGGCTGTTTCATGCTAAGGGCAGGGCTATTATAGAAATAAGAGGTTTAAAATGAGACATAAAAATAGTGGGAAAGGCTTAAGCCGCTCCAGCAGTCATCGTAAGGCCATGTTTCGGAATCTCATGGTCTCTACCTTACAGCATGAAACCATCAAAACAACACTTCCCAAAGCCAAAGAGCTCCGCCGCTTCCTCGAGCCCATGATTACCCTTGCCAAACAAGACAGCGTCCACCGCCGACGTATCGCCTTTGCCCGTCTACGCGACGAAGCTATCGTTAACAAACTATTCACCGACATTGCTCCCTTCTACCAATCCCGTCCCGGCGGCTATCTCCGTATTCTCAAATGTGGCTTCCGTGCCGGCGATAAGGCTCCTGTCGCCCTCGTTCAACTAGTTGGCAGAGAAGAAGCAGCAGCCGAAAAAGATAGCGCTGCCTAGACCTCAGCTCCTTCTCTTTACTTGAGTAGCTGTCTTTGAAAAACCCCGTCCTTGCGAGCCCGCGAAGCGTTTGGGCGTGGCAAGCTAGCTTTTTATTGCTGTTAAAAAAGCGTGTAAAATTAGATCGCCATGGCTAAACGCTCGCACTCGTGACGACGATAGAGATGTGGGTAATGATACGAGTACAATTGACCTCTGTATTCTTATTGAGGAAGGCTTGAAGATCGATAACTACCTGTTTAATCATTAATCTTATTTTAATAAATTCCTAGTATAATGAAGAGAGCTAATAAAAATTATCAATCCTGCTACAAGCAGGTTATTGCTTCCACTTAACGAGAGAACGCTATGCCAGGCACTTATAAAATACCCATGAGTCACAGGTTTCTGACTGAACTGCCAGCTGTAATGTATCCACTGATGTACAGCCCACCCGGGGCAGCTTATGCTTATCCTATTCCACAAATAAAGCAGATCTTAATGCATCCAGACTGTACAAAGTCAGAGGATTTGTTTCGAATCCCTTGGAATTTTAAAGGACAAGCTAGAGACCAAAAAAATTATGTGGCTATCATCAGAGAACAAGAAAATGAAGAACGAAAAGATCAAGAAGAAGAGGTTCAGGAACAAAAAGTTGATGAAGGATATTTACAGCAGTTAAAAGAAAGTTTTAAAAATATTGCTGGTGGCAATCAGTTTTCAGAGGAGGAAATTTTAGCCTTACTCGCCTTGAGCCAGGTCGATGGAAGAGGAGCTCATTTGCAAGGTGGCGTCATTTGGGGTGTCTCTCAGCTCTGTTTTAAGGCATGCTGGCTGAAGTGTTATCATTATGTCCTTAATGAAAAGCAAGCTAAAGTCGCATCTAAAGGTACAAGAGTAGAACGTCTGCCCACTCGTCAACTTCAAGTATCAACTTGTTTAGAAACACAAGCTATATCTCATGATGAAACTTATGAAGAAGTCAGTAAAAACCGCATTCTCTTCAGTTTTTATAGCGAACAGAAATTAGAGCAAAGAGAAGAAGATAAAAGTGAAGAAGATTCTACTTTTTCTCTTACTCCTTCTCAGCAAACCTTGACGATGGATTCAGAATTTTTTAAAAATAATATTCTTCAAGAAGCAAGAAAACGTTTAAATGATTTGAAATACTTCACACCTGAGGATTTTTTTGCACTGATTCCCTGCCTCTGTGATAAAAAATTTAGAAAAGATTTCTGCAAAAAATTAGCGAAACGACCGGAGTATGAATATGAGTGTGGGCTGAAATGGATCGCGATCTGTTATGAAGGGCAGGATGAGGAGCTTAAAGTTATACAAGCTCTTTTGAGAGAAGAAAGAGAAGCAGCTTTAAAAGCTAATAAAATTCAAAAAATTCACTTAGCAGAGCCGGCTGATCTAATCGCCCAAAGACGTTATTTTAATCATCCTGAGTTTCTTAAGGAGGCTGCCGAAGAATTGAAAGACCGCACCAAAAGTGATGAATGTAAAGATCTCATACAATATATAATTATTTCATATACAGGAGGAAATCTAGCAGAAGGCAGTATATCAGCATGTGCAAAGCCTTTTTTGGAATACCTTGATGCTTATTCTGATACTCCTAGTTATGATTCTATTCTACTACTCCTTGTTCTCTGTCTTAATCAAGAAAAACTGAGGGACAAATTTTTTGAAAAATTAAGAATAAGATCCCTCGATGAAATCGATAAAGTAATAAAGTGGATTGATAATTATTATAAAGTACATAATCTTTTTGAGAAATTAGAGCAATCATCTTTTAGTGAATTTAAGAAAGCAAGAGATGAACGACTAGAAACGCTATACAGCCAATTAGAAAAATGCAAATCGCAAGAAGCCTATAAGCTTCTTTTTAAAGATATAAATCAGCCTAGTAAGATAATAATCTATGAATTTCTTTTTAAGCAGTTGAAAAGTAAAAATCCTGTTTCTGAACCAATTCAGCAGTTGGAAAGGGAAAATCTTGTTTCTAAACCAAAAATGTTATATCTACAAGATCCTGAATTTAGACAATACCTCAGTCAAAAATTAGCAAGTTACAATGTGGCCGAATATAATAATATTTTGTGGCTTATTCAAAAAAACCGAGAAGAAGCCTATAAACAAGTATATGACTGCATTCCTATCTCAACTCGGTTTCGCAATAATAATTTCATCAATGCAAATAACAAAAAAATTGTTGCCAGCCTCATTCTCGGCGGTGCAGCTATTGTTCTAGCCGCAACCGGTGTTTTAGCACCTTTAGGCGCCGCTTTAGGTTGGACAGGGTTAACTCTCACCTCACCTGCAGCAACCGCAGCTTTTGTTGCATTTTCTTTTATGGCTCCAACCATTTTTAGTATTGTCGGCCGAGGACTAGTTGGAATTTGTAAGGCACTTCTCAACTGCCTTCACTGCTTTCTTCCACCTCGCTCCTCTCAACAAGATTCCTCTGCAAACAATGCTTCAACCGCTAGAGCCACTACTGCTTTTAGTGAAAGAGGGAATTCAAAATTACAAGAGGATAAGCAAGATCGACAGCAAGAACAACAGCAAGGGCAACAGCAAGAGCAACAGCAAGGGCAACAGCAAGAACAACAGCAAGAACAACAGCAAGGGCAACAGCAAGAACAACAGCAAGGGCAACAGCAAGAACAACAGCAAGGGCAACAGCAACCCACAATGCAGAGAAAATAAAGAAAAAATGGGTGACCCCAGACCCAGTAACTTGACATTGCTTCGATTTTCTTTGAATATAGAGCCATACGTTTGTATGTAATTTTTTATGGATAGTTATCTCATGAAAAGAGTTGAATTTGAATGGGATTTAAAAAAGAATCAGTGAAGCGCAAACATAAAAAAATATCAGATGACCCTATTGGTAAAATTAAAATTGTCAAAGATTTTTTACCGCCGCCAGATAAGCTTCTCGTTCGGTCAAAGCCAGTCAAAATAACTATTATTTTGAGTCAGAATAGCGTCGATTTTTTCAAGGAGGTCGCGCACAAGGAGCATGTCTCCTATCAAAAACTGATACGAGAACTTTTAGACAGATATGCTGAGCAATACAAATGACAGGAAAATATTCATACAAGCCATCAAACACACCTCTCTTGTCTTCACTCTTTGTCCGGTAATGGAGAGGTGAAGGCAAGATTTGACCACATTCAAGCCATTGATATTAATCAATAAAACGATTTTTCCCGCGCCTGGCTATACTTAAAGAAAGCTAAAAAAAGCGAGAGTCTTCTTTTTAGCGTACCAAGCTTGATGCGAGGGAAGTCAATATGCCTTATAAAGAAATACCAATAGCTTTCCTGACTGAAATGGCTGCTTTGCTAGAGCCTGGGGTCACGGGTCCACAATGGGACTGTAGGCCCCATACAGTCGAAACAGCAGAAAAGATTATAGAGCTTCCAGAAAGTAAGCTTGATCTTCCACGTTCGGAGTGGTTTTTTGGGGAACGAGAGCTAAACAAAGCTCAAGGAGAAGCTTATCCGCTGCAAAATGATGATCTGAAAACTGTGGAAGAGTTAAAAGCTGCTGCTGATAAGAGCGAGCTGGCCTTAAAAGAAGGTCAGACTAAGCTTGCGCTCAGCAAGCCAGAAAGTGCAGCGCTCTTAGCTTTTAGCCTCTCTCAAGGAGAGGATGCGCATTTTTTACAAGCAGGCTCTATTCGCGGTGTTCCGGAATTCTGTTTTAAGACTTGTTGGCTGCTTCAATATAACCACTATCTTACTTCAAAAAAACCTGGTACTTGCTATGTGGAAGGTCAGGTCATAGAAAAACGCTTGGAAGATGAAAGTCTTCTCGTGTCAAGTTATATCGCAATAAAAGAAATGTTTGATATCTCTGGAAATAAAATGGTGCCAGAGCCTCCTCTGCCTGCTGGTACTGAACTCATACAATTTTATAGTGCACAACGTTTAAAACAAGAGCGAGATGAATCCGGCAACATTATTTATTGTTTACTACCTCATAGCCAAACACTTCGAATTGAAGAAAATTTTTGGAAAAATGAATTTCTCCCGCGTTCGCAAGAACACTTACAAAAGCTGAAAAGCTTTACGCCTGCTGATTGTTTTAGACTGATCCCTTGCTTGAGTGATAAAGGATTGAGAAAGAAATTCTGTAAAAAACTAGCTGCCCGACCTCAAGATGAATATGATTTTGCGAAGAAAGGGATTCAGGCTTGTTTTGTAGATCAAAAGCAAGAGTTGTCGGCTATTCTCACTCTTTTGCAACGAGAACAACTCAAGCATTTGCGACGAGAAAAACGAAAGACTGATTTTAAAAATTTTATCACTAATGTTGGTCGAGGAATAATAAGCGCAGGAAAAGCGCTAGCCAGAGCCGCTAAAGCTGTGGTTAATCGCAGAGCGTCTGTTCCCGAAGAGCAGCAAGAGGAATCGAAACAAGAAGAGCACTCGCAAGAACAGCAGCAACAGCAGCAACAGCAGCAACAGCAGCAACAGCAAGTAGGGCAGCAGCGCGAAAAACAAACCGCTCTTCTTTCAACGACCGCTCAAGTATCCAGTGCACTGATAGAAAAATTACCTGGGTATAATACTATAAAGCCTCAAGAAGAAGCCCCAATCGTACAACCTGGAAAAGAAAAACAAGCAGAAACGGCAGAATCAAGCCCGTCCTCAGTCTCAGCTAAAAAAATTAGTCCTTCTAATCCTGTCTAAGCTTCTTTCATCTTCACTTCTACTGGTGTTCCCATTAAACCGAGCCGCTTTTGATAATATCCGGCCAGATAGCGTTTATAAGAATCCGGCAAGTCTTTTGCCCCACTACCATGAATGACAATAAGCGGCGGATTATGTCCACCCGTATGCGCATAACGGAGTTTTACGCGTCGACCTCGAACCAAAGGTGGAGTATAGGCTTCTATTGCCTGTTCCAAAAGCTCCGTCAAATAAGAGGTTGAGAATTTCTTGTGAGCAGCTTCGTGAGCCTCATCCACCTCATCCCAGAGTTTTCCGACCCCCGTGCCATGTAAGGCCGAGATATATTCAAGTCGAATAGCGGATAAAAAATGTAAACGTCGAGAAACGCTTTTTTTTGTTTCTTCCTTCGCTTCTTCACTCATGTTATCCCATTTATTAATGGCAACAACTAAAGCTTTGCCGCTCTCTAAAACAAAACCCAATAAGCGTAGATCTTGTTCTGTTACGCCTTCACGACCATCGATGACAAAGAGAACGACCTCGGTGCTTTCAATGGCTTGCAAGGTTTTAACGAGGGAAAATTTTTCAGTGACTTCGGTAATATTTTTTCGGCGACGAATGCCTGCGGTATCAATCAAGGTATAGTGTTTTCCGTAGCGTTCCATGGGGATAAAAATACTATCTCGAGTTGTTCCCGGGCTGTTGTTCACAATAACACGTTCTTCGCCCAACAAACGATTGGTAAGAGTAGATTTTCCAGTATTAGGTCTGCCAACAATGGCCAAGCGAATACTTTTATTTTCGCTGGTCTCGGCCTTCTCAGCTAGAAGAGCTAGCTTTTCTTCAGCAGGAAAAACAGCTTCTAGCAGAACAGCAAGACCTTGACGATGGGCTGCTGCGATGGGATAGGGTGTGCCAAGACCGAGACGATAAAAATCAGCAGCCGCAAGCCTTGCCTCCTGTCCCTCTGTTTTATTAACGACGAGAAAGACCGCTTTCTGTAAAGGCCTGATTTTATCAACAATAGCGAGATCTTCTGCTGTTAAACCCAGACGCCCATCAACCACCAAGAGAACCTTCGTAGCCTCTTGAATAGCTTGTAGTGCTTGTTTTGTGATGAGTTGATCAAGTGCATCGGAAGAATCCCTCATGCCGCCGGTATCAATCACAATAAAGTGAAAATGATCAAAGTAAGCCTGTCCATATTGTCGATCTCGCGTCATGCCAGGAAAATCAGAAACCAGAGCAGCACGGGAAGCGGTAAGACAATTAAACAAGGTTGATTTGCCGACGTTCGGTTTACCAACAATAGCAACAACAGGTAGCATAGAGATAACCTTAGCTGTCAATGCGTTGAGCTGTTACAAAACCATCGCTTGTTATCGCGTAAACGGTTTGCTTAGAAACAGCGGGTTTGGTGATGATTGCTCTTCCACTAATTTGTGCGCGACCGACAAAGCTGCCATCTTTGCTATTCAGCCAATGTAAAACGCCTTCGCCATCACCGACTACAAGATAAGGACCGACAAGTACAGGACCCGTAATATGACGGGCTTCTAATTGTGTTTGTTTCCATATCAGACGCCCCGTTTGTTGGTCAAAGGCCTGAATATGGCTGTCCGCGTCGGAAACATAGATCAAGTTTTCATCTGCTGCGAGGTCGACATAAGAGGAAAGATCTTGATCCCAGAGGATGCTGCCCTTACTTAAATGCAAGGCGGCTAGCTTGCCTTGGTAGGAGGCTGCAAAAATTTTGTTATTAGAAATAAGCGGGTTGGCATCAATATCAATCATTCTTTGAATAGCGAAAGCACCATCGGCCCTTGCAAGCGCTTCTGTCCAGAGGGCATGGCCATCTTTGAGTGCTAATTTTTCTACCTTACCGTTTGCATAGCCAACAACAACAGCGGTGCTTGTCAATTGTGGTGTGCTTGCTCCCCTTAAAATGAAGTTAGGTTCAATTGCCTGATGGCGCCAAATCAGTCGGCCCTCGGCAATCGAAAAGGCAGAAATCTTGCCGTCGATTGATTTGACGATCACTAGCTGCTGGCTGAGTACGGGTGTTGCAAGAATTTCACTCTCAGTATGGGCCGTCCACAGCGGCTTTCGATCATGGGTGCTGAAGGCAAGTACTTCACCGTTTTTGGTTCCCACTACCAACAGTTGATCGTTCATGGCGAGGCCACTGCTAACTTTCGCCTTGACTTCCATCGTCCATTGAATTTTACCCGTGTTTTTGTTGAGACTCGTGATGGTACCTGCTTGGCTGAGGATAATAAGCTCGTCATGAATCAGCAGAGGATTAAATTTTAAATCTTCATGATTCATCCCAAAATTAATCCGGGTATCCCAGAGCTTTCGCGGCTTCACTTTCGGCTCAAATTGAACGAGGGGAGAAGGCGGCGGGCTATTGTCTTTTTCCCAAAAGGTACTGCAGGAGGAAAGTAGCAGACAAATAAAAATACTAAAAAAAAGCGATTTTTGGATCTTCATAGTGCTATCCCGTCGTAGCTAGATTGTTTAATTTCATCTGCAATAGCGGACGAATTTCTTCGGCCTGAGGGAGTTCTTGGAGTGCTTGTTGATAAGCTTGGCGTGCTTCAGAAGTTTGATTCTTCGCAAGATAGGCATCACCTCGTACTTCGTCAATCAGCCCGCTATAGCTCTGATCTTCTATTTTTTTAAGTTCACTTAAAGCCGCCTCTGGTTTTTGTTGTTCCAGAAATAAACGAGCGAGGCGTAAACGGGCAACTTGGCGAATAGAGGGACTCAAGCCCTGCTTTTCGACCCGAGTAAATTGTTTGATTGCCTCAGGATAATTTTGTTTATTGACTGCTTCGCGTGCTAATACTAGGGCTGCTATTTCACCATAAGGGGTAGCAGGATAATGTCTGAGCAGCTTTTCAGCTTGGATCTGCGTCTCTTGAACATTATTCTGTGCGCGATCGGTCAACATTTCATCGTAAACCCCTGAGGCATGAGAAAGCACACGCGAGCGATAAACTTGGTAATAATTCCATCCATAAAAGATCGCAATACCGATTAAGATCCCAACCAAAGCTGGAATACCATAAGTTTTTAGTAATTTTTTTAACTGCTCTACCTGTTCTTGTTCTGTTAAATAGTCTGTCAAAAAGATACCCCTTCCTAGCCTGTCATATGGATTCGGCGATGCCCATTTTACCGAAATATCAATAAAAAGCCATCCTCTCAAGCCTCAAAATCAAGCGGCTTGTTTAAAATATTTATTTTTATAAATCAATTAGTTAACCAAAAAATCCGGTCTTGAACCCGCCTTTCTCAGAAATGATTAAATAGTACACTATAATTTATAAAGACAACATTAAAAATACAATTTAGGGGTGACTTTAATATGCGTGATCACCTTATTCAAGGCCCGAGAAATAAAAACGAGGAAACGCGGTTTTTAGAACTGCTGATCCAAGATATCTTAAAGCACCATGCCGAGGGTAAACAGATTAGTGTGAGCTACAATGCCAAGGGAGAGCTCTTGATTGAAGCCGGCGACTATCATCCAGATATGCAGGGTACCAATCCTTATAATTTAACAGACATTCTTAAACATCGTCCTGATTGGGAACAGTTTGAATTTGAGAAAGAAGACCTTGATCGCTTCGAAGCTTTTTTAGGAGAGGCTTCAACAAAATATCGGGCCAATGCTCTAATGAAGGAAGGGGCGATTCAAAATCAATTTCCTGGTTTAAGAGAAGGGGAATTAAACGCGATACGAAATTACACTGGGGAATTTTATACTGCTATTAATTATTTATTGCGCCCGAACGGGGCAGTGCAATTTCCGGAGGATCTGAAAAAGGCAAAGGGAGAGTTTCATCAGGCGCTATCAAAATTTACTCCTAAAAATGGCCCAACGGATCTTAATCAATTAGTAACTGAGATTTTATTGAATGCGGCAATAGCTGCGAGCGCTCTCAGCAAATCCCTTCAAAACAAAATACAACTCTGTACCGCACCTTCCCTGGGGGCTTTAATGGGTAAGATCAACACGATAGAAGGCATGTCAATTGTTTTGCTTGGGAATGGCGATCAGAGAGAATTTGCTCTTGTTGCCTATGGAGAAGTGGTACCCAATTCACGCGTTGCGGTTTCTCTTGCCGCTGTACTTGATCCCGCTAAAGGCGAAGGACTGCAATTGAATCAAAATGAAATACAAACCATACAAGCTGCTTTAGAAGGCGGTCCGGACTTTAAACCAGTTTTATTAGAGTCTTCCTTGATGAACCGTTTATTCGCACGACTAAGCGATACAGTCGGCCCTGAGCATTTTCATCCAACAGAAGAGTTGCTGAGAGGCGATAGACGCAATGATTACATGAATGCCTATGTTGCACGTATAACCGGTGCCATCGATGCGGTGGAGATCAAGGAAAGTTTACAAGCACCCGCTGGTTTTACGAGTGCGACCGATTCAGAGGAAATCGTGAAAGAATTTCTTCGCGACGAGCCCGGCATTGTGACGCATATGCCTAATCCTGTAGGGAGTCGGAAAAATATTCAGAGTTTATCCAATATTCCACAAGAACAAGAGAGATTAGGTATTCCTGGTGCTGAGTATTTATATGTCAAACATGAAATGCAAGGAAAAAATCTGCATTTATTCGCAGAACAGGTGAGAAGCATCAATCAGGAAGTTGCACGAGAAGAAGAAGAAGAAAAAATTGTTCATGATGGTCAAGAACGCATCAAAACAGTCTCTCAAGATACCTTAAAGCGCCTGGAGGATGTTCAGAGTGTTGCATCAAAGGCAGCGGAAGATGCTGTTGTGCAGGGAATTACGCTAGTTGATTCTGTCAGAAATCAATCTAGTAATATCAGAAATATGTATTTTTTTAATTTCATAGGTAAAAGATGGGCTGCACAGGACATTGATCAGATGAAAGAAAAGGCAAGCCATCTCTTAGAGACGGCCGAGCCACAAATATTAAAGGCAGAGAATGATATACAAGCTATTGCTGCTGAGGGAGAGTCTGCTATAGGCAAAATTGTTCAAGAGACCGAGAGCCAACTTTCTTTTGCCGGCAGAAAAATAAAAAAACAGTCTGTTGAAGAGCTAGCACAAGAAGCTAAAAAGGAGATAGATGGCGAAGTGCAAACCAAAGGAAGGAAAATTCATGCTCTTTTTCAGCCTGTCAAAGAGGCAGTTGATTTTGTGAATACAGCTATAGAAGAGGAAGTAAATATTGTACAGGGCAAGGTTCCTCCTCCTAAGCCCTAGCGCTCTCTGGCTGCAAAACTTATTTCTGCTTCTTCTCCATGATTTCTCTAATTTTCAACTTCAAATATTCAGCAATTTCCAATTGGTGAATCGTTTGTTGAGGCAGCTTGTTGCGAAGCGGTTTGATTGTCAGCGTATGCGTTTTAAGTTCATTTTCACCTAAAACAATAGCGTAATGTGCGCCACTTTTATCGGCTTTTTTAAATTGATTGCTGAGATTGCCAGAGCCGCAATGCAGAATAATGCGTATTCCTGCTACCTGATCTCTTAATTTATCTGTTAAACGCAGCGCGACCTGAAAGGCCTCTTCTCCATCGGTGATAAAATAGGCATGCATAATTGTACCAGAAGCATGCTCATGGTTTTGTTGTTGCATCAGCAAAACCGTGCGCTCCAAGCCCATCGCAAAACCTAGAGCCGGCGTAGGTTTGCCGCCGAGCTGCTCAATTAAGCCATCATAGCGACCACCGGCACAAACTGTGCCCTGTGCGCCTAATTTAGTCGTGACCCATTCAAAAACAGTTCGCGTATAATAATCAAGACCTCTGACCAAATGGGTATTGACCTCATAATTTAAGCCCGTGAAGTCTAAATACTCTCGTAATCTTCTAAAATGGGTTTTCGAATCAGTATCTAAATAATCGAGAAGGATAGGGGCTTTTGCAATCAAATCTTTCAGTTCCGGATTTTTGCTATCGAGAATGCGTAGTGGATTATCAGCTAATCTTCTTAAACTATCTTCATCCAGCTCGCTTTTGTGTTTTGAAAAATAGCGAAGCAATTCTTTGCGATAGTTCGCACGGCTCTCTTTAGAGCCTAAGGAATTCAGCTGGAGCGTGAGATCTTTTTTCAAACCTAATTTGCCAAGAACACGAGCAGAAAACAAAATTAATTCGGCATCGATATCCGGGCCTGCCAGACCAAAGACCTCAGCACCGCATTGATGAAATTGGCGGTAACGTCCTCTTTGAGGGCGTTCGCGGCGAAAGAAGGGTCCGACATACCATAATTTCTGGACTTGTCGATAAAGATGGCCTTGTTCAATAGCTGCGCGGACACAACCGGCTGTGCCTTCGGGGCGAAGAGTGAGGCTCTCATCTTGTTTGTCTTTAAAGGTATACATTTCTTTTTCGACAATATCTGTATTTTCTCCGATAGTACGCTTAAATAATTCGGTTTTTTCTACGATAGGCAGGCGAATTTCTTGATAGCCATAGCTATGGGCAATATTTCGGAAGACTCTCTCAATATGGCGCCAGAGATGAGTATCCGGCGGAATGATATCGTTCATTCCGCGAACAGCTTGGATCATAGGATTGGGCACAATCGAACCTCATTTATTCTAGTTCATCGACGTCGTCATCGGCATCCCCTTGCGGTGAAGTGGGTTTGATCCCGAGGGGACGTATATTTTGTTTGCTTGCAACAGAGGCGAGCAGCGCTGGTTTTTTCACAGCTGGATTATTAGGAAGCGCTGCTTGTTCTGGGGGCGGACTCTTGGCCGCTGTTTCTATAAGAGGGCTAGTGATAGAAGGGGGAGCGGACAGAGCAGCTTCAACTGGCTGTGTGAGAGAGTTGCTTTCAGGATTATTCAGAGAGTTATTCGGGGCTTGTTGCTGCGCGATTTCCATATGGGGGTTGGTATTGGCATGGAGATACCACCAAGCTGTGATAGAAGTCAGCAGAGCTAAGGAGATAAATAAAGTTGTTATCCGGGCATAATAGGAATTATTTTCTTCTGGAAAAGGAAGGGACAAGGAGTCTGAAGCAAGCGGTTCCGGATTTAAAATAAGAGGCTCCGGATCTAGTTTTTCGAGAATGGGATTTAGTAATTGCTCAGGTATATTTAATAATTTGCTATAAGAACGCAAATAACCCCGTAGATAAATAAGCGGCAAGCTAGATTGAGCTAGGTTTTCATTCTCTAGCATAGAAATAAAACGAGGCCGCAGATGCAAGCGCGCTGCTGCTTCTTGTATAGATAAGCCCATATTTTCACGGGTTGATTTGAGTTTTTCACCAAAATTGATCTTTTCTTTTTCAATCAAGTTGGTTTCGTCCTGGATTTTGTCGCTCATTATTGATATCCCTTTACTGCTACCCTCTCTCAAATCTTATCATCTTAGGGGAAGAAGTCAAAATTTGAATCAATTTAAGCCTTCTCTCTGCTTGCTAATTTATCTTGAGTCGCTAGACTAGTCAGCAATCATAGCATGGAAGGAGAGTCCCTTGTTTCCCACCGTTTCTTTATCCCATTTCGATCCTGTTATTTGGCAGGCCTTAGTTGATGAAAATCAAAGACAGGAAGAACACATTGAATTAATTGCATCTGAAAACTACGTGAGCGAGCTCGTCCTCGAGGCCCAAGGCTCAGTTCTGACCAATAAATACGCAGAAGGCTATCCGGGGCGACGCTATTATGCGGGTTGTGAATTTGTGGATGTGGTAGAGCAGCAAGCAATAGAACGCGTTAAAAAATTATTTGGAGCTGATTATGCGAATGTGCAGCCGCATTCTGGTTCCCAGGCTAATTCAGCCGCCTATGCAGCCTTACTTACTCCGGGTGATGTGGTCCTCGGCATGAGTCTTGCCCATGGCGGGCATCTCACCCATGGCTCGCCAGTCAATTTTTCAGGAAAACTCTATCATTTTTATTCCTATGGTCTGCACCCCGATACCGGTGAAATTGATTATGATGAGGCAGAACATCTTGCTTTGCAGCATCGCCCCAAATTGATCGTGACTGGTTTTTCAGCCTATTCCCGTATAGTAGATTGGCAGCGCTTCCGGCAGATTGCAGATCAAGTGGGCGCCTATCTTTTCTCAGACATTGCTCATGTAGCCGGTTTAATTGCAGCAGGTGTCTATCCCTCTCCTGTTCAGATTGCTGACATCACCACCTCAACAACACATAAAACCTTACGCGGCCCGCGTGGCGGCTTGATTTTAGCGAAGGCTAATTCAGAGCTTGAAAAAAAACTCAATTCAGCTGTTTTTCCGGGAGGACAGGGTGGTCCTTTAATGCATGTTATTGCAGCGAAGGCCGTTGCCTTTTTAGAAGCCTTACAGCCCGACTTTAAAAGCTATCAGCAACAAATTTTAAAAAATGCGCGCGCGATGGCAAAGGTGGTCATGAGTCGAGCTTATAAAGTGGTGAGCGGTGGAACGGATAACCATCTTTTTCTGATTGATCTCATCAATAAAGGGATAACCGGAAAAGAGGCCGAAGCCGCTTTGTCGGAAGCACATATTACCTTAAATAAAAATGCCGTGCCCAATGATCCACAATCTCCTTTTATTACGAGTGGTCTACGGCTAGGCACACCGGCTGTGACGACACGAGGTTTTAAAGAAAAAGAATGTGAAAAAGTAGCCCATTGGATTTGCGATATTTTAGATGACTTGAAAAATAAACAGCAAATTACGGAGATTCGTAAACAAGCGCTCGAGCTCTGTCAGCAGTTTCCTGTTTATCAAGGTGATTCCAGTCTTTCGGAGCGACGTGCTCTGGATCGCCATGCTTCCTAAGACTGCTTTGTAATCAGAGCTTCTGTTAAAGCGAAGGCTTGTTTTAGCCAGGGTGTAAATTGTTCTGGTCTGTGGCGGAGTTCTGCTTGTAGCTCGCTTCGCCCTATCCAGCGATAGGCTTGAATTTCATTTAAATTAGGAGTGAATAGTTGCTTGTGATACCAACCGACGAGAACATGGTCGAGCTCATTTTCTATTAAGCCATTATCAAAATGAGCTATATAATGAAAATGACCGACCTGTACTAGTTCCGGAATGTCTAAATTAAATTCTTCTTTTAAGCGCCTGATCGCTGCTTGAATTAAATTTTCTCCCGGAGCTGGATGCGAACAGCAGGTATTCGTCCAGAGGCCGGCAGAATGGTATTTTGTACTGGCGCGTTGCTGCAGTAGTAATTCGCTTTCTTTTCCCGGCCTCTTTCTAAAAATAAAGATAGAAAAGGCCCGATGTAAGAGCCCTTGCTGATGAGCAGCTAGTTTTTCAGCGCTGCCAATCGCAGTATCTTGTTCATTAACCAGGATAACTTGCTTTCTGATATCGGTAGTTGCTGGCATAGCAGTTTTTCCAGTAAAATAGAGCGCCCTAAATATACAATAATTTTATAACCATAACCATGAAGTGAATAAAAATCGAACAAAATGCGCTGGCAAAAACGAGAATATAAAGCTGAAATACCCATGCGTCGTGTGGGGCCCATTCAAATCATCAGTGCTGAGGTAGAGGAAGCAGTCTGGGTGCCGCTTGCTACTTTAGAAGCACCCTTGTGGCCCTCTACCCATCGCGGTGCTAAAACCTGCAACCAAGCAGGCGGTATTCACGCGCAGGTGGTACGAGAGATGATGACGCGCTCCATCCTGCTTGAAGCTGCCAGTGTAAAAGATATTTATCAGGCAGCGACTGCGATTTTATTAAAAAAAGAGGAGCTGCAAGCAATTGTTAAGCAGACCAGCCGCTATGCGCAACTACTCGATATTCATAGCCAATTAGTGGGTTCGCTTTTATATCTGCGTTTTTCTTTTCAAACGGGAGATGCGGCCGGACACAATATGGTTACCTTGGCTGCGGATCGCTTAATGGATTGGCTGCTAGCGCAATATCCGGCGCTTCGTTATGTTTCTATTTCCGGTAATTTTTGCACGGATAAAAAAGTCTCGGCTGTGAATGGAATTTTGGGTCGCGGAAAATATGTTGTGGCTGAAGTCCTCATTCCCGAAGCCTTATGTCGGCGTTTTTTAAAAACAACCCCGGAAAAAATAGTTCAACTGCATATTAAAAAGAATTTGATGGGCAATATTGTAGCAGGCGGTTTACGTACGGCGAATGCACATTTTGCCAATATGTTGCTGGGTTTTTATTTAGCGACCGGTCAGGATGTTGCCAATATCATAGAGGGATCACAGGGCATGGTGCATGCAGAGCAGCGTGAAAAGGAACTCTATTTTTCTGTGACCTTACCGAATCTTATTGTAGGCTCAGTGGGCTCAGGAAAAGATCTTGCTTTCGTGCGTGAAAACTTGGACATTCTGGGTTGTTTAAAAGAGCGTGCCCCCGGCGTGAATGCCAGACGCTTGGCTATTATTGCGGCTGCTACCGTTCTCTGTGGAGAATTATCTTTATTGGCGGCGCAAACCAATCCTGGGGAATTGATGGGCAGTCATTTAAAGTGGGAGCGAAAGTCTCGTGAGAAAAGATAAATTACCAACAGTAGGGATTGATACTATCGCGTTTTATACTTCACGATACTTTCTCGATTTAGCTACTTTGGCAAAGGTGCGTAAGATAGATCCGCAAAAATTTTTAGTGGGACTGGGACAATACAAAATGGCTGTGCCGCCGCCTGACGAAGATATTGTGACGATGGGAGCCTCAGCCGCAAAGCAAGCCCTAGCAGGAGTCGACAGCGAGCAAATTGAATTGCTCTTATTGGCTACTGAATCCGGTATTGATCAGTCTAAAGCTGGTGGTATTTATATTCATGATCTGCTCGGGCTGTCTAGCCGTTGCCGTGTTGGGGAATTAAAACAGGCTTGTTATGCGGGAACCCTTGGCTTGCAACTCATTCTGCCTTTTTTGCGAGAAAATCCGGATAAAAAAGTATTATTAATCGCAGCGGATGTAGCTCGTTACGGCCTCTCGACACCCGGCGAAGCTTCTCAAGGCTGTGGAGCGGTAGCGATGGTTTTAGGAGCTAATCCTCGTCTCTTAGCCTTTGAGCCTGAATATGGTGTGATAACAGAAAACATTATGGATTTTTGGCGGCCGAATTATCGAGATGCTGCTTTGGTCGATGGTAAATATTCAAGTCGAATGTATTTGCAGCTGCTTGAAAAAACCTGGACCCAATATCAAGAACAATCGCAGCGCCGTTTCAGTGAGCATGACTTTTATTGCTACCATACGCCTGTCTCTCGTTTGGCTGAGAAAGCGCATTGCTATTTAAATAAGATAGCGGGAGAAGAATTGCTGAGCGAGGCCGCTTTATTAGAGCAGCTTCGTTTTTCACTCGAATATAGTCGAAATATCGGCAATTGTTATACAGCCTCGCTGTATTTAAGTTTGGTTTCTTTGCTGGATCACGTCAAGCAGTCCGCTGCTGGAAAACGCATTGGCTTTTATAGCTATGGTTCAGGCTGTGTAGCCGAATTTTTTAGTGCCGTGGTTCAGCCTGATTATCATCAGGTTTTGAACACGGCCTATCATCAGGAATTATTAAAATCACGTCTTTCTCTTTCCTACGAAGAATATGAGGATTTTTATAATTTTTATTTCCCGACTGAAGGCCAAAAAGTTGATCTGCCCTCTTATCAAACCGGCAGTTTTCGTTTAGCCCAACTCCATGAGCACAAGCGGATTTATGAAGATACGGGTTCCAGGTAAATTAATTCTATCAGGCGAACATGCCGTTGTTTATGGCAGCCCGGCTTTAGCCATGGCGATTAATCGTTATGCGCAAGCAGAAGCCCTGCCTCAGCTGCTTCCCCTCATTTCTTTTGATTTAGGTGATTTAGCTTATCAACAGGCTTTTCGCTTGGTTTCTTTGGATCGACTCAAAGAGCGGATTAAACAAAAATACCGCCGATTTTTACGCGGTGAATTTAACATTCGCCAGGTTGTGAGACGGCCG
>CAYXNR010000017.1:0-39568 GCA_964466595.1 uncultured Coxiellaceae bacterium
GGCCAAATAAGGCCGTATTGACTAAACTACCGTTAGCCATGATGACATCTCCGTTATGTTATTGTGGTTAGCCCAGGTGAGGTGCTTCTACACCTTACCTGGGCGCTTTTTATTTGAACTTATTCTTTCATAAAAATCAAGTAAAGAGTTTAATACGAGTCTAAAAATTTAGAGGAGGCTGCATGGATTTATTATTTCTTCGAAAATTAGTAAATGACTATAGCAATAGCTGGTCCTTGAAGAAGAAAATTTACGGTGATCATCCAAAAATAGTTGAAATTCGAAACTATTTACGTCAATTTGAAAATAAAAATAATGCTTATATATTAACACCAGCGGATTTATTCGATCTGATAAAAATTATTGCTTCTCAGAGCGATTTTTACTTAATCAACTTGATTAAAGAAAAATTTGATTGCTATTTTCTCAAAAATTATGTTGTTTTGTATAATGCAGGTTTATTAAATACAAATACTTTTCAAAAACTGTATCAGTTTACACCGAGTGATCATTATGACATGACAAGTAGCATATCCTTGCTAACTAAAAATAATCTTCTTCAGCGAGCTGTAGTTCGATGGTTTGAAGAAAATCAGATTTATCTCAGTGTATTTGCGCAAATACTACAAATGCTTGATAAAATAGCGCAGCTAAATCAGAGCACGCTGACTACGCTTATACACTGCCAAGTAACCTCACGACTGCCTGATTTATTGGAGTTATTCATTTCTTCAAAACTTCAGTTAGATAATGATTTCTTTGATCAGGTTGCTTGCTATCCGAATTTTACTTATTTAAACGAAGTTTCTAAAATGCTAGGCGACCCCGCAGTGAGGTGTTTGAATAAAGATAATATTCGCCTGTTATTAAGCAAACATTTTATTTTTTATATTCAAGCCCTTCCGATTTTTAAGAACATACACGCAGGTAAACTGTTAAATCAAGAAACCTTTGAATTAATCTGCAATTTTGAAAATTTTTATAAATTAGACCCAATTATAAAAATCTTAGCTAAATGGGGTCTTCTCGAAGCCAATGAAAAATTAATTCATCAGCTGCTTGCGAATGAATTAGATTGTGAGTTGCTGCATACTATTATTTGTTATTTAAATCTAGGAGATATTTTAACACAGCCACTCCTTGAAATTTGTATACAGCGTTTCAATTCTGCAAAGTCCCCTAGAGAAAAACAGATAGAAGCTATTATAAAACAGTTGAATGATAAGAATATTTTTCTGAGTGAAAAAAATTTTCTCGGTTTATTATTCTTATCTGAAAATAATATGAATCGTTTTGTTATTGTCTATAAAAATTTATTGCATCTACGCCTGCTTGATCAGGCCTCATTTGAGGCGGCCTTGCAGCGCGTCAGCGTAAGCTTTGAACGCATCGACGAGGTAAAGGTTGAAAAAAGGAGTCGTAAAGAAACGGGCTTAATGCGTTCTGAAATAATTATTGATTCGATGATGCCCTCAGTAAATTTTTTTAAAGAACATAGCGAGTGGATTAATTATTGCGAGGGTGGCTTTTCTACGGTTAAAAAAGGCTATGGCTCTGTTGATTCGAGCGAGCCTGTTTACAGCATTAAGCGCTTGCAGGAAAATCCGGATCCACAGCGTGAGGTTAGATATCACCGTCTGCTCGGTCGGCAAGCATTTTGGTATTCACGAAAAGAAAAATTAACTGTGGTCATCGAGTGGCAGCGTGAAACGGTTTTAGATAAAGTATCTTCCGATGCTTTAAAAGCAGAATCTTATGCAAAACGCCTGCAATGTCTTCTTACGGGTTTAGTAGAGCTAAATACTTTCCACAGCCATTATTCTGTACATGGGGATATCAAGCCTCCAAATTGTATTGTAGACCTAAAGCAAGGTAGGCTAAAGCTTATTGATTTTGGCAGTGCGCGTAAATATGGGATGGCTTGGAAAAAGGGTGCTAAAGAATATAGCTGGACGAGTACCTTTTGTGACCCTAAATTACATACCTCCTTAAATTATAGTTTTTGGGATGATGTTTATTCAATGGGGCTTGTAACCGCACAGCTTTTCCCTGACTTATTTGATCTGTATTTTGATGAAATAAAAAAGCGAATGCGGGTCAGTAGTATTTGTAAAAGTAATTTAACTCTCGTTGAGCAGGCTATTATCACCCTGGTTAACTCTATGATGGAACCGCATCGTGATCGGCGATGTACGAGCGAAGATGCTTTACAATTTTGCAGTGCCTTGCTAGCCAATATAGAGTGTCTCGATGAAGCGTCTATTCAAAAAATAACAGATGCTTATCTTAATCGGTCTCAAGCGACTGTGGAAGATGTTCTTCGGACAGCTCGGGGGTGTAAGTTGCATTGTTAGATTAGGGGGTCAAGTGCCACCTTAAGGCACAAAAATTGTCCACTCTCTGCTTAGCCCTTGAAAAAATAAACTCAACATAATAAATTACGCATCCTCGTAAAAGAATCTCTTGCCCCCTCTTATTACACGCTCAATATCAAGCCTGCAGCACTACACCATCTAACTACAGATAAGCACACTTTCCTATAGACCACTACGAATCAATTATCCTAACGCTTGGTATCATGTTATGAATCGAGGCGCTGGAAGACAGGAAATTTTTAGGAATAATATGCATCGACCGATTACGTAAAATGAGGGTTGTTGTTTATTTTTTGTGCCTCAAGGTGGCACTTGACCCTTCCTTCGTCCCGCTTAGAATATTGTTGAGAGTTCTTACTTGTTGTAGTAAATTACTCCTCGTTGATTCGTAAATAGGTCATGTTGTTCAATTCGCGCCATCGGCATAGTAAAATCAAGGGTGCAAGCAGTTCCTAATATTAGAACGCCAAGGTGGTATCGAAGTTTGCAAGCCAAGGTCATCCACTAATTTGAAGTCAATATCGATGAAAAAACCTATCAAAAATACCCCTGTACTCATTGTCGGAGGTGGACCAGTTGGCTTGAGCATGGCCTTAGGTCTTGCTCGTCAAAATATCTCTTCATTAGTAGTTGAGAAGCATCCAGGGCGCAGGCCACATCCTCGTGCTCGCGGTGTTAGTATGCGTACCATGGAACTATTTCAGCAATGGGGGAATATTACTGAATTGCAGAAATATGAATTTCCAAAAGAAGCAATAAGATTCATTTGGCTAGAATCTTTACAGGGCAAAGAAGTGACTCGCGTGGAAATAAAAGACTACGCTTACACACATAGCCCTATAGGCGCCAGCTTTATTACACAAGATTGTGTTGAAGAATATTTACATCATACCTTGCGAGGCCACGCCAAAGCAGAGATTCAATTTTCAACAGAAATGACTGCTTTTGAAGAGAATGACTCTGGGATAAGGGTAAAGCTACTAGATCGAGCAAGCAATTCAGAAGAATTAGTGCATGCTCAATATCTCATTGCTGCTGATGGTGCACATAGCCCAATACGTAAAAAATTAGCGATTGAGATGGAAGGGCCGGATAATTTGGCTCGTTCTTGCAGTGTCTATTGCGAATTCGACATATCAGCGTGGACAAAGCATCGGCCTAGCGTCGGGTTTTTCTTTACTGATCCTAAACTGCTAGGCCGTTCCCTATTTACTGCTTATGGCGAAAACCGCTGGATAGTGGGTTTAAATTTTAGGCCAGAAAATACAAAAGAAGATTTTACAGATGAATATTGCTTAACTGAAATACGACACGTCTTAGGTATGCCCGAGCTTGATATTAAAATTATAAATAAAAGCTTTTGGACCATGGCCGCGCAAGTAGCCAAGCAATATCGCCATGGCAGAATTTTCTTGGTGGGTGATGCTGCGCATCGTTTACCGCCTACAGGCGGCTTAGGAATGAATACAGGCATTGCAGATGCACATAATCTTGCTTGGAAATTGGCGCTTGTGCTTGAATCTCAAGCTTCTGATGCGCTATTAAATACTTATTATGATGAACGTGCGCCTATTGCCAAGCGTAATATTGAATGGAGCACCGAAAATGCTAGACGTTTTTTTGATATATTTAAAGCAATCCAGACTGGGGATCATGAGACCTTAAAAATAAAGCTCCATGAACAACAAAAAAATCTTAATTATGAAGGTTTGGATTTAGGCTTTATTTACCATTCAAAAGCGGTGCAATCAGAGAATGACCAGCTTATTAGTGTGCAGCCAGATAAATATATACCCACCACCTTGCCAGGAAGTCGTGCGCCTTACCTGAAATTAATCAAAGATGGGAAAAATATTTCAACACTTGATCTGTTCGAGAAAGCTTATGTTTTGTTGATTGGCTCTGAGGGGCAGATATGGCAAGCGGCAGCTCAGGAGTTGGTCTTAACAAAATCATTACCGCTTAAAGCTTATAGGATTGCTAAAGATGGTGATTTGCTTGATCCCGAAAATCTGTGGCATGAAATTTATGAAATATCAAGCACAGGTGCTGTTCTTGTTCGGCCTGATGGCCATGTTGCTTGGCGTAGTAAGGCAAGGGTTGATAGGCCAGTTGAAACTCTTGTTCAAATTTTCTTGACTCTAACCTTAGGTCATAATTCTCTGCGGATTATAGAGCGGCAGTTAGGGGGTCAAGTGCCACCTTAAGGCACAAAAATTGTCCACTCTCTGCTTAGCCCTTGAAAAAATAAACTCAACATAATAAATTACGCATCCTCGTAAAAGAATCTCTTGCCCCCTCTTATTACACGCTCAATATCAAGCCTGCAGCACTACACCATCTAACTACAGATAAGCACACTTTCCTATAGACCACTACGAATCAATTATCCTAACGCTTGGTATCATGTTATGAATCGAGGCGCTGGAAGACAGGAAATTTTTAGGAATAAGATGACCGATTACGTAAAATGAGGGTTGTTGTTTATTTTTTGTACCTCAAGGCGGCACTTGACCCCTTCTCATTCTTAAACAACCCCAAATACTCTCCATATCCTCTTTTTTGAAGATCCTCCATCGGAATGAATTCAAGAGCTGCAGAATTCATACAAAAGCGTTTATGTGTTGGAGCAGGGCCATCATCAAAGAGATGTCCTAAATGAGATTGTGCACGCTTTGATACCACTTCAGTTCGAGATATAGAATGACTATTATCTTCCATCAAAACGATATTATCGGGCTCGAGAGCTTTGGTAAAACTTGGCCATCCCGTGCCAGAATCATATTTATCAAGTGAACTAAAAAGTGGTTCACCTGAGACGATATCAACATAAATGCCGGGTTCTTTATTATTCCAATAGGCATTGTCAAAAGGTGCTTCGGTGCCTTTTTCTTGTGTGATATGGTATTGAATCGGGGTTAATTTATTCATAAGTTTATATTGACTCATTTTTTATCAACTAAACTCATTGTAGAGAAAATTAGCATTAAAACAATAGTTATGCTGGATATCTTAATAAAAAAACTGAAGAATCGAGCCAAGTATGGAGCTAGATCTCATGGAAGAAAAAGTACTGATTGTAGGCGCCGGTCCAACTGGCTTAGTGCTTGCGCTATGGTTGGCTCATTTGGGCATTCCCTTACGCATTATTGATCAAGCTAGCGGTCCTGGGCAAACCTCAAGAGCCATGGCTATTCATGCTAGAACCTTAGAATTTTATCAACAAATCGGTATTGCTGATGCTGTTGTTGCTCAAGGCATCATCGTCGAGCAGGTCAATCTTCGAAAAAATGCTAAGCCTCTTGCTTCCCTTGATTTTGGCCCCTTGGGAAAAGATGACAGTCCCTTTCCTTTTGTTTTATCGTTTCCACAAGATGAGCATGAAAAATTATTAATTGCGGAATTAGAAAAATTAGGTATTTCTGTAGAACGTAATACCGAATTAAGGACCTTCACTCAAGATGAAAAATATGTTTATGCAACACTCAAAAAAGAAAATCAGAATGAATCAATAACAACTCCATTTTTATTAGGTTGCGATGGCGCGCGTAGCAGGGTACGAACAGAATTAGGCATTGATTTTCCAGGCGGAACTTATTCACAAATTTATTATGTGGCCGATGTAATAGCAGCAGGGGAGGTCGTCAATGGTCGAATCCAGCTTTGCTTAAGTCAGAATGGTTTTTCCTTGGCTTTTCCTATAAGAAGTAGCGGTTCCATTCGATTGATAGGCATTGTCCCCAAAGACAAAGAACAAAAATCTGTGCTTGAATTTTCAGATGTTGAGCCTTCGGCAGTAAAAAACACAGAAATTTCAATTTCAAAAGTGAATTGGTTTTCCACCTATCACTCGCATCATCGGGTTGCTGAACATTTTAGAAAAGGTCGTGTTTTTCTTTTAGGAGATGCAGGCCACATCCACAGTCCTGTTGGCGGTCAGGGGATGAATACCGGGATAGGTGATGCGGTGAATCTTGCTTGGAAAGTGGCTGCTGTTTTACACAATCGAGCTGATTTATCACTCTTAGCTACTTATGAAATAGAACGCATTGGCTTTGCTAAGCGTTTAATGAGGACAACAGATAAAATATTCCAAGCGATAACGAATGAAGGCTTGCTGGGTAAATTTGTTAGGAAGGTTTTTTTTCCGTATATTATGCCGTTTTTTGTGAAATTTGAGCGTGTAAGGCATTTCTTATTTAATACGGTATCGCAGATTAAAATAAATTATCATAATAGCCCAATTTCTAAAGGACAAGCCGGAAAACTGAAAGGAGGAGATAGACTGCCATGGATCAAAGAAATTAACAATTATCAAGCCTTAACTACTCTTGCTTGGCAAATACATATTTATGGCAAAGCAGATCCTGATTTTAAAAAATCATTAGAATCTCTAGGATTTAAACTGTATGAATTTCCTTGGAATCCATCCTTTGAAAAATTGGGTTTTAAAAAAGGATGTGTTTATCTCATTCGACCCGATGGTTATCTAGCTTATATTCATACCACACAGACTATTCAAGATTTAGAAGAATGGTTAAAACAAAATGGCTTAAGAATATTTCCATGACAAATAATTTTATCAAAGAGATCGTTTCAGGTGGCCAAACTGGAGTTGATCGTGCGGCCTTAGATATTTCTATCGAGCTTGAAATCACTCATGGTGGTTGGTGTCCTGATGAAAGAAGAGCGGAAGACGGTATGATCCCAAGGAAATATAACTTACAAGAAGCACCCAAGCCAAGCCTGGAAGAAAGTCTAGACCCTGCTGCTAGCTATAAAAAGAGAACTGAATTAAATGTCAGAGATTCTGATGGTACTTTAATTATCGTGAAAGGTACCCCAATCGGAGGTACGCTTTATACTATTGAAATGGCTGAAAAACATAAAAAACCTTATTTTATTTTTAACTTAGCAGACAAGCTTGAAATCACGGCTATTGCAAATTGGCTGATAAAAAATAAGATCCATAAACTGAATGTCGCAGGTCCGCGTGCATCACAAATTCCTGGTATTTATGATTTTGCATATCATACTCTCCATGAACTCCTTAATCATAGCTTGCTTAGGCGGGTGTAAAATACAGGAGATTCTTCGTCGCAAAAAACGCTCCTCAGAATGACAATGACTTACCTTCTCTTTGTAATTCTTCTAAATCCTCTGCAGAAAGCTCAATATCAAGAGAAGCAATATTTTCTATCATATCCTCGTTAATGTGCCTTTAAAACAGCCGTATCGATATAAAATAATTTTATATTGTCTGGCCCTGAAATTAGTTTGCCATAGGCCCGTGTATTTTTATAGAAACGGTGGAATAATTTTAATTTGCCAGCAAAACCCGTTTTAGCCGCTTCTTGTTTATTAAAGAAACGAATACCAGACTGACCTTTAGGCCCAGCCCAACGAATAACAGATTGACCTTTAGGTCCAACCACATTCCCCTCTTCTAGAAGCTTTTGCCAATGCAAGAGCAAGTCTTCATCGCAGGTTTTACGAAGCACATCCAAATCTAAGAAGGCATATAAATAAGAATCGCCTTTGAGATGATGAGAAATTGCTAACTTGAAAAGACGAGGATCGTTCACGCTCAAAAAATCACTCGGCAAATGCCATCCGGCTTCTTTGCTGTTTTTTTCCTCTGGTTCTAAGCTTGCTTTTAGCTGCTGTTTTAAATCTTGATAGTGGCGATGGGCTATTTGTTCCGGTGTTAAAACCAGGGGTGCAGGAGGAGGCGGTGTTAATGCCTCGCTTCCCAAAGAAGAAGCTGGGGCTTTTTCTTCAATCGCTTCTTCATCTGATGAATCCGTTTCGGAAACAGGCTGAGGGTCTTTCTTAGGTTGAGGGGAAAATTCATTTAAGAGGGTATCCGTATCTTTTTGTGAAAGAGGAAGCTCAAGGATATCCGCATCTTTTTGTGAAAGAGGAAGCTCGAGGATATCCGGAAGTTTAGAAGGATCTTGTCTTAAAAGCTTTGAAATGTAGGAGAGGGCTTTTTTCCGTTGAGGAGAAACAGCTGTATAAAGAGCTTTCCCTAAGGCTAACAGAATATCCGAATCGTGAGGATATTCGACAATTGCTTTTTGTAAACAGTCGATTGCTGCTTCGGTTTTGTTGTTTTGATACAAATAAAGACCCAAAAATTTAAGAAAGTAGGGATTACAAACTTCTTGAATAAGCAAGGCCTTTTGAATGGCATCCTCTGCTTCTTTCATCTGTTGTAAACTTTGATATAAGATTCCAAGCGAAATATAGATATATTGTTTTTCTACCTCCAAGAACAAAAACGCGGGGTCTTGAAGTGCCTTGTTTAATTTAACAATCTCGTTTTTTATGTCCTTACTCTCATAACAATATATTGCTAACAAATAGCCTAAGGCGTTTTTCCGTTCTTCGCTGGTTTCTTTTGAATGAGTTGTTGGATCTTTTAAAAAGGCCCATAGCATTTCCTCAGCCTTTTCATATTGCTGAAGTCTATAAGACATCTTAGCCACTTGAAAACTGTAGCGTCCTTGTTGTTCTTCATTTAGTGAAAGATAATATTTTAGGCATTCATCCCAACGTTCTTGCTTTTCATAAATACGAATAAGGCAAAGTCTGCGGAAAACATTAGTGGGATCTTGCGAAAGAAGAAATAGACCGATTTCCTCTGCCGCTGCATAGTCACCGCTTGAAGTATAATATCCCAGTCGTTCTACGAGAACAGAAGGATCTGCCTCTTTGTCGAAACCTTCTTTTTTCTCGAATAAAGCATTATATATCCCAATTGTATTTTCTTTTTCCACTGAAAATTTTTCCCTAAGCTCAAGAAATAGACTTTTTGCTTTTTCAGGCTGTCTATCGTGAAAGAGGCGTATCGCTTTTGAGATTTGGGAGTAATAATTATTAGGATTTAATTTACTCAGTGCTTCCCCCGCTTCTGCTGAGGCTACTAAATTACCTAATTCAGCATGTAAGTAAGCAATTTGATTCAAGGCAAGTTCTTGTTGGTCAGCTGGTATAGAAGGACAAAGTAAGGCTTTTTGATAGTAGGGGAGAGCCTCATTTTTACGGTTAAATTGCAGCAAGGCGCCGGCTAGAGTCAATAAAACAGAATAAGTATCTTCATTATTTTGAAGTGCGGCTTGGGCCAATTCAAGAGCCTCTTGGTCTTGTCCCAAAAAGAAGAGATAGTTTGCTTTATCGCCTAAACTGCAGTTTTCTACTGGGAGCTTTAAAATAAGTTGTACAAGCTCAGGAATTTTTGTTTTTAAAACAGGATATTTTTCCATAAAGCGAAAAAAATCCTGAATATATTTGTGCGTAAATTGTGGAGGGTGCACTGAAAATAAGGTTTTATCCAAATATACCTGAAGCGCCTTGTCCAACTGTGGGCCTTGCAATTCTAAATTGATAATTAATTCAAAAAACATGAGCTGACTGCCGAGGTTAAGATTATCACAATTAAATTGATCTAAGAGTGACTGTAGTACCCCTTGCTTTGGGTTTGCGCGAACCGCTTTGTCTTTTTTTTCCATATCCAGAGCTGCTTTGAAATAGCTTAGAGCTTGTTTATGATCGTCAGTTTTAAAACTGAACCATATTCCTAAATTATAATAGACCGTATGTCGCTCAATCGATGATAAAGAAGAATCCTTATCAGCCTTGAGTAAATAGTATTTTTGTGCTTCAAAAGCGTTTCGTCGGTTAGCATTTTTAGATAAATTATAATAAATTGTGCCTTTCTGCTTTTCTTTCAGTAAATTTTTATGGCATAAATAATCAAGCAGTTTTTCAACAATAGGCGGTTCTAAGGAAAGCGCCTCTACATAAGGGGTGAGCTCCTTAGAGGTTGTCGGAATTCCGGTTAATACCTGATCGGCAACATTTTTTCCGTAGGCCTGTAAAAGCTGTGCCATTAACTCTAATTTGCTTTCTGTGGAATTCTGCGGGTTTTTTATAAAAATCTTAAGGATAGCTCGTGCTTTTTCAGGATTGGTTTCAAACTCTTGAAGAATTCTATCCTGCAAAGAAATGGGGTTAGGGCGATTATTCATAAATTTAAGACTCTTGAGCGATTATTTTATTGAGCTAATTTTGTCATTAATTATTGTTATTGTCAATAAAATAGACAAAATAAAATATACACAAATGATGCTTTTTCAAGGGCCCTGTACATAGATTTATCTGACTTTAAAGCTTATTATTTGTACAAATATACTATATTAATATTTCTTGATACCATTCAATAAACTTAAGAGAGGAAAATGATGAAAAAAGAATTGACTAACAAGCAAGAGATAAAATTAATTGGTTTAACAGCAAGAACCAATATCAAAAATGAAATGAATCCGCAAACAGCTAAAATTGGTGAACTAGCCGGTCGATTTTGGAGCCAGAACCTAGCAAGCCACCTTGCTCAGCGCAAAAATCCGGGTGTAACTTTTTCCGTATATACAGAGTATGCTAGTGATGAACATGGAGATTACACCTATTTTATCGGCGAAGAAGTAAGCGCATTTGAAAATGTTCCCGCAGAACTGAAGAAGCTAACGATACCAGCAACTCAGTATCAAAAATTCACCACTCCTTCCGGAAAAATGCCAGAAGTAGTGATTGAGGCTTGGCAGCAAATTTGGAAAATGTCGGCGAGTGACTTTGGTGGAGAGCGAGCTTATCTTGCTGATTTTGAGGTCTATGATCAACGTGCAATTGACCCTGCTAATACAAGCTTGGATATTTATATCGGGATTAAATAAAGAGAGCCAACCTTTCATAATTCAATAGATAAAATATCATCAATTTGTCTAAGTAAATGATTGCAACGCTCTGCAACTATTAGTCGATACTTTTGTAGGTAATGAATTTCATCGCCACTGCCGATAATTTTTTTTATTTCTGCTTCTAAACCTAAAATTAGACTATTAGCTATTCGCTGAAGCCGCTTTGCTACAATAGAGCGAGGTAATTGGCAGGTATCTGCGAAGTCTGCTAACTGATAGGCATTCACAGTATTACTATCAAATTCATCACCTAAAGCCATAGCCATTTCTTGTTCGAATTGCGGATACATTTTAACATTCACAAGATCATAAAACGGCGTTAAGGACAGGCCTCGTTGACTAACGAAAAAACTAATATTTTTACCATGTGCATCGAAGTTAAATGTCAACAAATTGAATATAGCCCAATCAAGAATTTGTTGTTTTGTTGCAATGGGGTTTTCGCATTGATTGGCGAAGGAGAATAGTTTTTGAAAGCTTACCCCTTCTCGGATATGGGCCACATCCCGGGAACTGCCAAAGTTTCTTTCATATTTATAATCTGGTGCTACATTCAAAGCTTGGCATCCATCGATAACAGGACGGCGTTGTACTTCATTAATTGAAAGATATCGTCTATCAAAGCGCTCTATTAATAATGCAGGGTTTTTTCCAAAACGCATTAGTTTTGCCTGGGTGACATTTATTCCGCAGTGCTTAGCCAATTGTAGAGTGAAGTATTCATTTATAACTAAATGAGGCAATTTTTGTTTTTCAAACTTCAGAATATGTGTAGAGCATAAGCTACCTTCACCAAAACCCAATTGACCCTTATCATTTACTACCACATTAATTTTATCTTGAACGCCAGCCACGGATAGACGAGGTTTATTTTGCCAAATAATTAAACCATATTTATCACGTGCATTTAAACGCTTTTCTAAATCTTCATCAGAAAGGATCAGAAATTTTGCCTCTTTCAGATAGACTTGGCCTGATGCAAGCATAATTAAGGCGCCAGGCGCATCCATACCGAGGGCCCTCATCAGGCCGAAGGTATTATTTTTGCTTAAACGAAAATGTGTAACAAGTTCATCTAAGCCATTTCCTTCAGGTAGTAGGTTACGTAAAAAGCGTTGAACTGCGACAGAAGAAATATTGTTATCTAAAGGTAGATGTGGTGAAAGAGCAAAACCAGCTTGTTGCCATTTTTTATTGTATTGCCAAACTAACTGATCATTACTCAGTATTAGTTTACCAATAAGGTTATTCTTTCCTAAATAAAGATCTAAAATGTGCTCACTTCCAGTCATAATCAGTCTCATCTGTGTCTTGCCAGGGGGCAATAAGTAGCTTTATCCCCAAAGCAGAGCAAATTCGTAATACACAACTAAATTGAGTATTTTGTTGGCCATGCTCTATTTTCATGTAAGTTTGTTTGGCAAGGCCACAAAGAGCTGCTGCATCTTCTATACGTAATTTACTTTGAGTACGTCTCGCCCTTATTGCTTGCCCTAATAGTGTAGGCGTAAGTATCTGCTTGAGATCTGGATTAGCTATCTTCTTGATTTGTTTTGCCATAAAATCCTATTGTCCTGCACTTTATCAAATTAAATTAAATATATCCTGTATAATCCTATTATAATAGGATTATATTATATTAACAAGTTAAAAGTGATTAAATCCTACTAAAATAGGATTAATTAATTTAAGTTTTTAATCATAAAGATATGCTAAGATTTTTTTTATAGAAAGCAGACCTTAAAAGGAAGCAAACATGTGGAAGGAATTTAAAGAATTCGCCATGCGAGGTAATGTAATAGACATGGCGATAGGTATTATCATTGGCGCAGCCTTCAGCAAACTGATCACCTCTCTAGTCAACGATATCTTAATGCCGCCGCTCGGTTTTCTCATTGGCAATGTTGATTTTTCCAATTTTGCAATCACCTTGCGTGCAAAAACCGCGGAGCTACCAGCCGTGGTTATCTCCTATGGTTCTTTTATTAATACGATTATTAATTTTTTGATTGTTGCTTTTGCCATGTTCATTGTTATTAAACAAATGAATCGTTTTAATATCGGAAGAAAAGATGCACCGAAAATGAAAGCCTGTCCTTATTGTTGTTCTTCCATCGCTATGAAGGCGATTCGCTGTCCGAATTGCACTCAAAATTTAGAAGGCAAATAAAAGGAAGAAGCCGTGTTAAAAACTTGGGCTTCCTTTCAGATGCTGATTGAGAGTTGCCATCTCTTGTAGTACATTTCATTTTAACTCATTACCTTTGAAATCAAATAAGGATTAAAATGCCTCATTATACTGAAATCTACGTGGCTGCCCAAAACAAGGATGAAATTTTACTTCAACAGGCGCTTCAACATGCATCCATTAATGTTCTAGGCTGTATACCTGAAGTATCTCCATACAAGGCAAGAGTAATTTCCTCACCAGTTTGTCAATTAGCAATTGAGGGTAATCAAGATGCTGTTAATTTTCTACTCGCAAAAGGCGCTAGCCGAGGCGAAGCTATTTACGGTTATGCTATTAGAGGGGATCAAGGGCAAGTAGATGCTTTACTAGCCCAAGATAAGGGGGCTCACCGAGATCATGCTATCGAGGGCTATGCGCTTGGTAAGCATATTCCGCAAGCAGAGGCTTTAGCGAAGGATCTTGATACTGGCCATCAATGGCTTCTTCTCGGCTATGCTAAAGGTGGGCATTTTGAGCAAGTAAATGCTCTATTAGCAGGAGGCCTTGACCCAAAATGGGCTATCCACGGCTATGCTATTAGTGGGCACATGGATCAGATCGATCCGCTCTTAGAGGTGGGGAGTATACCAGATGGACTGACTGTCAATTATGCTATGGGAGGGCACGTTGCTAAAGTAAACGCTTTATTAGAGCAAGATAGCGGGCTAATAACTGAAGCTATCCATGGCTATGCTGCTGTCGGGAATGTTGCTGAGGTAACCTATCTTTTGGCAAGGGGTGGTAAACCAATCTTTGCGATTTTCGGCTTTGCGCTTGGTGGACGCGTGGATCAAGTAAAAGCACTTCTAGCCGAAGGTTGCGATCCCGCTAAGCTTGCTAAGATTGCTGAGGGCTATGCTGTTGGCGGTCATGTCAATCAAGTCAATGATCTCTTAAAACAAGGTCTTGCTCCAACAGATGTTATTTATGGCTATGCTTTATCTGGAAATACTGCTCAGGTAGAGGCTTTATTAAAGCGATGTCAAAACTTCCTTCAACTTGATCAAGCTGGTTACCAAGCTGTATATGGCTATGCTCATGGTGGGCACAGAGCCGGAGTCAATTCTTTATTAGAGAGGAAGGTCCCTCAAGGTAAAGAAGCAGCCCTTAAAGGTTATGTTGCTGGTGGCCATACCATATATCTTGATGAACTAGCAGGAGTGAGGTTATTCGAAGGAATAGATAATTGGCTAAAAGAGTTAAGAAAGCTGGGTGATCATTTTATGGTTGCTTATGCAAATAAGCTTCGCGCTAGAGCTCTAAAAGTGTTTTCAGGATCAGATGACGAAGAGCCAGATGAAGAATTGGATTCAGAGCCGCCACAGCTACTTGAGTCAGATGAAGCTAAAGATGCACCAGAGGAAAAACCTGGTTTAGTCGAAGAGAAACCTGATAGAGCCGCTCTTGGTGTTATTACAGATAAAAATGATTCTTTTCGTATTGGTCAAGCTTATGCACATGATTATGCCGCCAGCAATTTACATTTACTCCCAAATCAAGAGGAATTCGATTGGTCTGCTTTTACTAAAGACGTGCAAGCTACATATGAAAGGCATTTTCAAACAGAGCAAAATACTCAAGGGAGCAAGGTTGTTACTAGAGTTTTGTATTGTGATGGGGCTTTCGCAAATTCAGACTTCAAGAATAAAACCATTGAAGCGGTGGCAAAAGCCTACCTTGCGGCGGTAAAAAAATATCTAAAGCACTTTGATAGAATAGATATTCTAGCCTTAAATCCTGAGGTAGCAGCGATATTTAAAAATAAATTGCGGAGCCTTTCAGAAGAACTCTGTACTCAGGCTGAAACTTCTTTAAGAGAATGGATAACAGAAAGTTTTCAAGATTCAGAAACCCAGAGAAAATTTGAAAAAGTAATCACTCAAGTACGTCAAAGAAGTGAGGCAAATTTAGAAGACTTGCAGTTAAAAAGAGAAATCCTAAGCAAAACCACAAGACTCCTTCAGAACAATTTATCAGGTGATGATTATCTTGATTATGCAAAAACCACCGTTCAAGAATCTTTCGGCTGGAAACTTGTCGCAGCAGCCATGATTGCTGCTGGCCTTGCTTTAGGAGCTTCCAGTGCCCTTGTCGCAACCGCAACCCTCGGCGGCGGTACGGGACTTGCCTTAGCCCTAGGCGCCGGTAGTATTGCTTTGACAACAAGTGGCCTCAGTCTTTTTAAGCAGAAAGGCAGCAATAAGGAAACCTGCCTTGTTATGGAGGAAGCGGCTAAGCGGCTAGCTCCGGGGAGCAAGGGAACCTGCCTTGTTATGTAAGTGGTCTACCTAAGCTGATCAAGTTCCGTTTCTCGGCCATTCTTTTCAACACGTTGCGCTTTATCGAAACTTTCTATTAAAGCCCGATAAGGCGGAACCAGATGATCAACCATGATTGCTGCAAAATCCATCGCATCAGGACGATTCCAGGTATGCATTAATTCTGATAAAACAGCAAAGGTATCAATGGGTATAGCTCCCGCCTGAACTACTCTTGCAAGAGTAAGATCCGTTGCCATTTTAGACCAATTACCAGAGGCATCTATAATCGTAAACACTTTATAGCCTTCTACCAAGGCGCTCAGCGTTGGAAATGACATGCAAACACTGGTCAGGGTGCCTGCAATTAACAAGGTTTTGCGTTTGGTTTCTTTAATTGCTTTAACCCATGCCGGATTATCCCAGGCATTAATTTGGCCTGTGCGTGGTATATAAACAGCTTTCGGATTAAATTGATGAATTTCAGGAATAAGCGGGCCATTTGGACCGTCCGGAACTGAAGCCGTAGTAAAGGTTGGAATATCTGCCAAATGAGACATTTTAGCAAGAGCAGTCACATGAGAACGAAGCCTGGGCAATTCAATATCTTTTACCAGCTGAAATAAGCCACTTTGGTGATCGATCAGTAGCATGACTGCATCGTCAGAGTTAATCATCCATTTATTTGCGGTCATCCTTGACTCCTTGTAAATTGATTTAACATAATACCATATCTAGATTTTTTTAACTCTCAAGAATAGGATGCGATATGAGCTTTATCCAAAAGACCGAAATATTCCCGCTTTCTTTTCCACTCGAAAAACCCTTTTCAAACCATATTCAACCCATAACCCATATTCAAGGGCTCGCGATCAAGCTACATACTGATCAAGCGCTAGTCGGACAAGGCTTCATTTATGGTCTCAGCAATATCATTCCCTCCAACCTGATTCCGCATCTTAAAAATATCTTGAGTCAATTCTTTCAAGACCTACAAGTTAAAAATGCCGTTCAACTCCTGTCTCATTGGAAGAGCTACTGGCATGCTTATCGAAAAACTAACTGTCTTCCTCCTCAATTATATGCACTTGCCGTGATCGATATTGCTATCTGGGATCTTTTTACTAAAGAGCAGCAAGTTTCATTACACAGCTTTTTAGGCGGGCATTTCTCAAAAATTCCCGCTTATGGAACAACAGGATGGTTATCATTTTCCATTTCAGAATTAATAGCAGAATGTGAATTTTACAAAGAGAAAGGTATCAATGCTTTTAAGCTAAGACTGGGTTCTCCTCATGATTATGCCAGAGTAAGCGCAATTCGCGCAGCGATGGGCGAGGCTTTTGTTTTGATGCTTGATGCCAATCAACGTTATTCCGTTGAACAAGCAGCAGCTCTTGCCAAAGACTTAGCTGTTTTTAATATCACCTGGATAGAAGAACCCACTGCTAATACCCTAGTTGCTATTGAAGAGTTTAGAAAAAGAAGCTGTCTTCCCATTGCTCTGGGTGAAAATATAATTGAGAAAAGTGATTTTGAAGTACTTTGTCAAAAAAAATTAACTGATTATTTGCAGCTTGATCTTCCGCGTTGTGCTGGAATTACAGGCTTTTGTGAAATAGCAGAAATTGCCCTACAATACGAGATTCCGCTTTGTAGTCATCTGATGTATGAATTATCTCTCGGCCTGTTGGCGGCCTTCCCTAATGCTTATTCCTTAGAATATGATCATCTGCTTCCCACTGATATTTTTGAAGAGACCTTTCCTGTGCAGGATGGCTACCTTTTCCCATCGAAGCAGCCTGGCAATGGAGTAAACTTAAGCGAGGAAGCTTTAAGAAAATATCAAACAGCTTTCCCTAGCTAGCTGTCCGCTGTTGCTGAATATTGCCATTCGTTCTAAGATAAATTTTTCGTATTATGGAAATTATTGACTAATAGGAGATTGAAATGCGCAAAATTTATAAAGTTAGCTTAACTCTGCTGTCTATTTTTGCAATGCACTCTGTTTTTGCAGGCGAAGCTGAAATGTCTGCCGACAGCAAGCCCTGCGGTATGATTGCGAAAGCTTGTATGCATGCTGGATATGCAAAGAAAAACGAAGGTAAAGGCTTCTGGACCGACTGCATGAAGCCCGTCATTTTAGGCCAGACTGTAAAAGATGTAAAAGTGGATGCTGAGCTTGTGAAAACTTGTCGGGCAGATAAGATCAAGCAGCTTCAACAAGATTTGAATGATTTTCAGAATGCTTCTTGAGTATAGCAGATCGGATCTGTGAGAGGGGTCCGCTCGATTTTTTGATTACAAGCTTATATGCGTTTAAATAATGATTTAATTAAGGTCCTACCCATCCCCGCACTGAAGGATAATTATATTTGGGTGCTAGTCAATAAGCACTTGAAGCAAGCAATCGTAGTTGATCCAGGCGAGGCAGATCCTGTTTTAAACTTTCTAGCAAAACATCATTTAGTTTTAGTCGGAATTTTAGTTACACATAAACATGCTGATCATACAGGCGGTATTAGTAAGCTACTACAGCTAGATCCCAATCTTGCTGTATATGCGCATCCGCTAGAAAATATTCCCTTCACAACACAGCCCGTACAAGAAGGTGGGGTGCTTGCTATAGATGAATGGCCTCTCAGTTTTACTGTACTTCATATTCCCGGCCATACCTTGGGACATGTTGCCTTTTATGCTCCTCCTCTCTTATTTACAGGCGATACGCTTTTTGGCGCTGGTTGTGGACGGATATTTGAAGGAACAGCAGAAGAAATGTTTCGCTCTCTAAATAAGCTGCTAAGCCTGCCAAATGAAACCTTAGTTTATTGTGGCCATGAATATACTTTAGCCAATTTAAATTTTGCTTCACAAGTTGAGCCAGATAATGCAGATATTCGGCAGCGAATTGAACTGACAAAGAAATTGTACTCGAATCATACTCCTTCACTTCCTTCTACTATCAATGAAGAGAAAAAAACTAACCCTTTTTTACGCTGTGCTCAAGAAAATATTATTAAAAAAGTTGAAGCTTATGCAAATCGACATTTGACGAATACAATTGAGGTTTTTCGCGAATTAAGAGAATGGAAGAATAAATTTAAGGGATAAAACACAGCTTAAGATTCTTTTTCTATTTCTAGAGAATAGTTTACAAAGTTTAAGAAATATTAAAAAATTTCCAGCAAGATCGAGACTATATTAAATTTCCCTAGTTATTATTAACTCGGCAGTTACCGAGTCGGTGATTGCCGAGTTAAACCTCGCGACAACGAACCCTTTGATTAATTTGCGAAACATAGCCAGGCCTTGGGATAGGGCCTGGCTATGCCGTTTTAATACCTACTATTAAGCTTCCCTTAATTCTTCAGTTCAGGCCTAAGGTTATAATTATTCCCCAAATGAATGATTATTCTAATGAACCCTAGTGAAACAAGCGTCTATAATTTTGTTTTAGCAGAAGAATATGAACCCGCAGTGGATTATTGCCTGCTTGAGGTCTTAGCTCTTTCTGCTGAAAAAGAACAAAACACGGAAAAGCTCTGTGAATTTGTTTTTAATATCCTAAGAGAAATCAATTCTCTGCCAGAACCGAACAAAAGAGATTCACGCACTAAATTTATTTTCTTTATACAAGCCTTACTATCAAGAAATGATTTAAAAGAATTTGTTTTCTTGTCCTCAATTGGTCAAATACAATTGCTTATTCAAGCAAACCGGGCTTGTAGTAGTTTTGGTCAGCTTACTTATGAAGCTGCACTTTTATCAGTTACAGAAACCTCAATTCGAAAAAGTTATCCCTTTCACCCAACAGTCATCATCTTAAAAGATCAGCAAGATAAGGATGACGATGATGAGGTGAATCGCTATTTTAAAGCATTGAAGAAGCTTCAGCCCCCCATTCGTGAGCGCTTTATTATAAGCGGACCGCATTGGATCTGCGGTGATATACAAATTGATCAAAATGGAAAAATGTCTTGTCTTCTGGTTGATTCCTTAGATTTGAAGTGCTCTGATCTCGGTTTAGCCAGTGTAGCCTTTAAAATAAAAAAAATACATCCATCTTGCGATATTTATGTGACTAATTTTAAAAGACAGTATTCTCAGTTAGGTTGCTCGGTTTTTGCCTTAAATGATCTCAGAAATTTACATACGGTTGAAAATTATTTAAATGAGCAATACAAGGAAAGCGGTCTTTTTGGATATCTGGAAAATTCACATCGAAAGAACGGTTCAATAGAAATAGCCATTGGTCAAGGTCTTAAGCTGCGAACGATGGAAGTGAGACTCTGTGAATTGCCACTGACCATGATGAGAGCAGCCCAATCCTCTACGCTTTGGGATAAACTTATTCCGGAAAGAGCAGATGAATGCCAAAATATTAATAAAAATAGGGAAGATATTTTAACTTCTTTAGATAAACACATGGATACGCTTATTGTCGATCACAAGCCAAAGAAAGTAAATTCTCGTTTACAATACAAATTAAATAAAATGGGAGATCAAATTATAAAATTTGTTGCCGAGCATCCTCGAGCTCAAATGAGCGATTTAACTTCTCGATTTACTGTGGATGGATTTATTAAAAGAACACTTCCTCTGACCTATGCTAATTTAGCGAGTTATCTTGATAAGCAAGTGATTAAGATCTTAGAGGATGAGCAACAAAGATTAATAAATAATTATAGTAGTCAAGAAGAAGAAAAAGAGGAAGAACATGCTGTGAGACGACTGCAAGCTTTGGCGGCTACCATAGGAGATCTAAAAACCATTTCAAATGATCTTCGTAAGGGGAAAATATCTATAGATACGGATGAAGATAAAGAAAATTTAGGAATCGAACTAGAAAAAATCCTTGAAACCTATTCAGAGGCCTTTGATAAGCGCAAGGGTAAAATAGGCGAAAAATCAGCAAGAGTGCTTCTCAATATCGCCTCAGCTTGTACCGTGGTGGTGCCCTTAGCTAAAAAACATATTTCACACACAGGAGGTGCTTGGCTCAGTCTAAAAGGAAAAACCTTTGCAGCTGCAAGCAATGCGCGAGACTATCTGCGAAAAGCACCTGAGTTGCAGTGGAAGGGCACTAAGAAAAGCTAGTTCGTCGGAGTTGATTAGATTCTAATCTGTTGATTACTATGGCTGATTACTGTAATTTGACTCTGTACGATACAAAAATGATTTTTATCATAATGAAACAAAAATACAATTTAGCCCTCATACCCCAAGCCAAAGCAGAGGAGGTCATCCACCTTTCTCAAAAATTGTCGAAGCTTGCTGATAAATATTTGCTCGGAAAAAATTCCAATCCGCATGTCACTTTATATCAATTTGAGATGGAAGCACAAGAACTTGCTCCGCTTTGCTCGCGTTTGAAAAAAGAATGGCAGGAAAAACCAATCGCGCTTAGCTTTGGTCAGCTAAGTTATACTACCTTTAATAAACGTATTTATTGGATATCTTTGTTGCCCAAGCAAACTGTTATTTTGCATAAGCTGCATAGTAAAATAGCCGAGCTAATCGGGCTTCCTGTGAAAACTGCATTTGATCCTCATATGACGTTAATCAATTCTAAAAATAAGCCTTCTGAACAAGAAGTTCAAAAACTCCTACCCCTCGCTCAGCCCCTGACTGATACCTTTATTCTATGCTTAGGCAGCTCTGATGAAGTGGGCCAATTGACCGAAATTCTTTATCGTTTTGAGCCCTTCTAAGCTAGACTCTTATTAAGAATTACCGCATAATTGCTCAAATTTGCCCCTAGGTACCTAAAGATGATTCTTTTAAAACAACTAACCATGTCCTTCGGACAAAAATTATTATTTTACAATGTTGATCTCAATATTAGCGGACAGAAAAAATATGCTTTAGTCGGAGCAAATGGTTCGGGCAAATCTACCTTATTAAAATTAATTACCAATGAGGAAAAACCCATCTCCGGAGAAATTGCCACACCCAAAGAAATGACGATTGGTTGGTTGAAGCAAGATCAATTCCGTTATGAGGATACACCCTTAACCGCAGTGGTGATACAAGGCAATCCCAGACTCTGGCAGGCCATGAAGGAAAAAGAAGACTTACTTGAAAGCACCGCTTGGAATGACAAGCTAGTCAAGCGCCTCAGTCATTGTGAAGATACCATCGCTCAATTAGACGGCTATAGCGCAGAAGCCTTTGCTGAAAAACTCTTAGTCGGTCTCGGTATTCATTCTGACTATCATCATCAGCCCTTAAGCGCCTTATCCGGTGGTTTCAAGCTACGCGTATTATTGGCACAAGCTTTGTTCCAGAAACCCAATATCTTATTATTAGACGAGCCAACCAATCACTTAGATATTCTTTCGATACGGTGGTTGGAAAAATATCTGAAAAACGAATTTAAAGGCTTGCTGCTTTTTATTTCCCACGATATTGAATTTATTAATCGTTTAGCAGATCACATTCTAGATATTGATTATGGCGAAATCCGCCAATATAGCGGACAATATGAGCGTTTTTTGATAGAGAAAAAAGCGCTTGAAGAGCAAGAGCAACATCGCAAAATGCAGGCTGAACAACGTATTGCTGATATGCAGCGCTTTGTCGATCGCTTTAGCGCAGGAACGAGAGCAAGACAAGCGCAGGCAAAAGCAAAAATGATTGAAAAACTAGAGCTTCCCGATGTCAGACATTCTTCTCGCATTCAGCCTCATTTTTCTTTCAAAATACAGAGACCTTCTGGCAAGCAAGTGCTGAAGGTTCAGAATCTGACGAAGCGTTTTGGTGAGCGAACCCTATTTCAAAATCTTCATTTGCAAATTATGCGTGGTGAAAAAGTGGCGATTATTGGCCAAAACGGTATTGGCAAATCCACGCTCATCAAAATTTTACTTCAGCAAATCGGCTGTGATGAGGGTAGCTTCGAATGGGGCTATGAAACTCATCTCAGTTATTTCTCTCAGGATCATCATGACTTATTAAAAACTCATCAATCTATTTTAGAGTGGCTGTCTTCGCAGATCACAGAGGTTCCCGAGCAAAGCTTAAGAAAGACTTTGGGTCAGGCCTTATTTCGCAAGGAAGAGGTAGATAAAGATATTTTGACTTTAAGTGGCGGTGAGGCCGCTCGCTTATTATTAGCGCGTATTATCTTAGAGGCTTCCAATGTTTTGGTTTTAGACGAACCCACCAACCATTTAGATATCGAATCCACCGAAAGTTTAGCTACTGCGCTGAAATTATATCCGGGTACACTTATTTTTGTGAGTCACGACCGTCATTTTATCAGTAAAATAGCTAATCGTGTTTTATATATTACGCAGACGGAAGGCGTCCAAGATTTTAAAGGAGATTTCGTGGAATTTGAAAAAAGAAATGATTTATAAGGAAGAATTTACTTAGTGCGCACGATTTCTCCTTAAAAATAAAGAACCCCAGCGAAAGCCTAAAATCAAGGTAAGACTAGCAAAGACAATAGAACTGATCCCACAAAGATTGCGGATCCATTTAGCTCGATTAAGACGATAAACGCCGCGTTCTAATTCCAATTTTCCAGAGGCCAGTTGTTGTTCTCCTGCTTGTACTTTTTTCCTGCCCTCTGCTACTTCTTTATCGCCCGCAGCGAGTTTTTGGTCGGCCACAGTTTTTCCGGCCACCGTGACTGCAAGCGTTGCCGGAAAAACAGCTGCAACCGCTAAAACCGAGGTTTGAGCCATGCTGCCAAAGATAGTCTTTCCGCTTCGTAATTCCCGCTCACCGCTTGCGAGCCTTGCCTTGCCATGGGCTAATTTTTTCTCGCCTTCGGCAATTTGAACCTTGCCGGCAGCGATTTTAAGACTGCCTGAAAGAATCAGTTTATTCAAAACGAGAAAGGCGCTCAGGCTGGCTGCAGCCAAGAGGGAAAAAACTAATAAGACTAGCATCCTTTTCAGCATCATTTTTCTCCGAAAATCTTTTGATACTTCAGTTAAGCGTGTCTCTGTACGGTACAAAAATCATTTTTGTCATTCTGAGCGCAGCGAAGAATATGTATCGTATTGATAATTCAGGTCCTTCGCTACGCTCAGGATGACAATCGGGAGCGCATTTAATTTTTTTACCGTACAGAGTAAGCGTGTAACTTATTGTAATATTTTTCACAATTTTATAAATCAATATCTTTTTGTATCAGGCATGAAAAAGGGCAAATTTTTTTGCGGCTACCTAAGATTAAGGTATTGAAAAATAGTGTAAAAAAATTAAAAATGTTTCGACAACCTGAATCCTGCATTTAATTGATATTGCGCATCATTTAAACAAATGCTATCATTAATGGTCATAAAATGACCTTAAAATATAAATTTAAAGAAACGAGGATTAGCTAATGAGTACGACAAGAATGAAAGAACAGCTTCAGCCTCAAATAGAGGAAAAAGATTCTCATTTAGACGACCATTATTATAACTCACTAAAGACTGATTTTCGTATTGATTTAGGCGAACTTGTTGTTGAGCCAAAAATCTATGCGCCAACAGCTGCTGGTCTTCAAGTGATCGCTAAAAAATACAAAAAATTATATCATGTTGAAATTCAAGTTTTTGATTCAAGTCAACATACCTTAAATGAAAAAGAGATTCGGGGCGATAATATTTTAGATCGATTTAAGTGCTTCCAAAACAATTTTGATTTTTCACAATTACAAAAGATAGATCGTTTAGGTATTATCTTAGTTCATGGCCATCATCATGCTGTTCCTGTTTTTTTATCGCGAGAAGATAATCATATTTATATGATCATCTTTGATTCGACTTCCGGATCACGAAAAAAAGGCTATTGGAAAGTAGCTGGATTGTTTCCAGAATTTATATTTTTATTAAATAACGGTACTCGACAGTCTGATACCGGTTCCTGTTTTACTGATGCTATGTATACCTTAAAGGATGCCTTAAATAATCAAAAAATTACTGGTTCCGTTTTATTACAGCAAGAGCAAGGTGGCCTTGAAGATTCGGCAGCAGAACCAGAAGTTTCCTCTTCTGAAGCGGAGCGTCGGTCTAAAATTCGGTTCTCGCAGCTTGTCAAGCCTAATAACTTCTCTCTATTTACACTTCCGACTTATTTACTTAAAACCAGTCAGCGCAGTGAATTTGTGATGGAATGTAATCCAGACATGAATGAGGTGGTACATTCTAGTAGTGGAACTACTCTAGAACAGCATCGCCAACGTCATCGTATACGAGTGACTTTTTTGTCGAAGCAATTAGAAGGAAATGCCTGTACCTTTTTGCACAAGAAAGCCTTAGAGCATAAAGAAATGATTGACAATCATAGGCGTGCTTCTCTTGCTGGCTCAGTAATTACTGATGAGCAGGAGCAACTGGGTATGATAAGTGAATTAATAGAAGATTATCTACCCTATGAAAGTATGCAATTGAAAAGCAATAAACCTTAGTTCTTTTCAGTTGTTTCTTTTGCTCTGTCCTCAATCATTTTACCCGAGGAATTTCAGGATGGGGATGAGCAGGGTGGTTTTTCCAATATTTATTTTTTTGTTCCCAGCCTTCTTTTTTTCCATGAGTCCAACCCGGTGGGGTTTTATTCTGCATATTTAATCCGCGGGGATAATCTTTTCCTTGTAAGCCCGGGGGATTGGCAAAGGCTGTTGCTGTGAAGACGATCATGAAAAGCACTGCATTGAAAAATTTCATAAGCTAGCTCCTATTTAAAAAAATCAAGCTATCTCCATTTTATACTAAGATCTGTTAACATTTCATCCCTATCATCCAGAGCGCAGCCTTGTCATCCTGAGCGCAGCGAAGGATCTGAATTATCAATGAGATACAGATTCTTCGCAGCCTATAACACCAAACTAAGACCCTTCAATAAATAAAGCGCTATACCCCACATCATGAGAGCAGATACTTTATTGACTACTAAAGTAGCTCTTCCGCTTTCATCCCAAGTCTTCAGGCAATAGCCTGCTAAGGCAAGAATAATAAACCAGGAGAAGGAAACCAATAGACAGGCCACAGTAAAAGCCCATTTATCCTGACCGGCAAAATGCAAAGAATTAATCCCGATGACGCCAATGGTGTCGATTAAGGCATGGGGATTGAGTAGTGAGGCCGACAGCGCAAAAATAATTTGGTAACGGGGCGATAAGGGTTGAATTTCACTGGCAGGACGAAGCTCACTATTCCAGCTTAAGCAACCCATATATAAAAGAAAAATAATACCAATTATCAAAATAAGAGATTTTAACCACGGTAAGGCTAAAACAATTAAAGAAACGCCGAGCACAGAAGAAAGGATCAGAAAAGCATCGCAGCTAAAAGCAGTGAGGATGGAGGGCAGCGTGTGAAAGAAGTGCCGCTGTGTAGCGCCTTGATTAAATATAAAAATATTTTGCATTCCCAAGGGTAGGATCAGGCCAACAGTAAGAAAGATGCCCTCTATAAAAGCATGCAACATAAGAACCTCGTTTTAAGAAGACTCTAGTCTAAGCTAGCTTGCGTGATTAGTATAATTAATAATTTTAATGTATAATTAATATATCTAATGATATAAGACAGTCGAATGTTAGATTATTCAGCAATAGCTGCCCTAGCCGCAGTGATTGAAACACAAAGTTTTCAAGCGGCGGCCGAAAAATTATTCATTACGCAATCCGCCGTATCGCAACGAATTAAATCCTTAGAAAATAATTATGGTGAACCCCTCCTGGTGCGAACGCAGCCTTATCGCTGCACAAACTTGGGTCAAATTCTATTGAAGCATTTTAAACGCATTGTTTTAATGGAAAATGCAGTAAATGAAGAATTAGATATAGAAACTCATCAACAGCAGGTATCAATTGCAATCAGTCGAGACAGCTTAGAAACCTGGTTTATGCAGGTCATTCATCGCTTAAAAAAAATCATGCCGCTCAGCTTGGAAATTATTGCCGATGATCAAGATGTCACTTTCAAATATTTCCAAAACGGCTTGGTTTCGGCCTGCGCTTCCACAGAGGCAAAAAGTTTAGCAGGCTGTCAGGTAGATTTTTTAGGTTATTTTGATTATGTCTTAGTCGCTTCTCCAGAATTCAAAAAACGCTATTTTAAAAATGAAAAAGATTATCGCGGTAATTTTTTAAAAGCTCCGGCTATTATTTTCGATAATAAAGATAAGTTGCACGCGCATTATCTGAAAGATTTTTTTCATTTAAATGATTTTCCCTTTCCTTATCACACCATTCCTTCAGTGGCAGGTTTTCGGCAATTTGCACTGAAGGGCTATGCTTATGCCTTAATTCCAGAGATGGATATTCTTGTAGAATTGAAACAGCAGAAATTAGTAAAACTGTATCCTCATAAAACCTGGCAAATGCCGGTGTATTGGCATCATTGGGCGATAGAAACGCAAACCTATAAAAAATTAAATAAGGTAGTTGTCAGTGTAGGAAAAAATATCCTGCGACAGCCATAAAAGCACAATTTATTTTCTTTTGCTAAAAAAAAGTAAAACCACACCAGAAGCCACTGCCAATCCCCCTAATAAAGGAGGAAAATACACGGTCTTGTCTGTTTTAGCTGTCACTTGAAGATCGCCAATTTGAGCTATTTTTTCAGGCGTCGAATAGGTGAAATAGCCATGATAACCCACAATAACAATACCCGCTAAAATAAGCGCAATTCCTAAGATTTTCATTAATGATTGCATTGGTTTCTCCTCTTACTTAAACTCAAAATACCTTCTATTTTAATATCTTAGCCTAATTTTATTTAATTGGATAGGAGGCTACACCTGAAGCCTCTATTTCAGTATAATAAGTCAAATTATTATAACGACATGGATTAATATGAGGCAGCACCTGAACATAGAACCATCAACCATTGCGTTGCCTCCCGAAGCGCGCGCAGTAAAAGCATCTTTCAGTAAAGCCAGTGTATTTGCATGGCTGATTTGTCTTCTCGGTGCTTTATTTTATTGTTACGAATATCTCTTGCGAACCATGCCTGGTCTAATGGGGCCTGAATTACGTCAAGCCTTTCAACTCGATTCTACGGCTTTTGGTAATTTAATTGGTTTCTATTATTACGCCTATACGCCCATGCAATGTCCTGTAGGTATTTTAATAGACCACTATGGCCCGCGACGTTTGCTCATCGGCGCTTCTCTTATTTGTGCTTTGGGTTCCTATCTTTTTGCGATCAAAATGAGTTTAGGCGTTTCTCAATTAGGACGCTTTTTAGTAGGCTTCGGTTCAGCCTTTGCTTTTGTGGGTTTTTTAAAACTGGCTACGCTCTGGTTGCATCCTAAACGTTTTGCTTTAATTTCAGGGTTTATCATGACGCTCTGCATGCTCGGTGTGACGCAGGGAAATGAATTGGTTGCCTTTCTCTTGACTCAGCACGGCTGGAAAGAAATCTCTTTATTCTTTTCCGGCTTGGGATTGGTGATTGCCCTTGTCATTGCGCTTGTCATCCCCAAAAAGAAAGATGACTTTCTCTATCTGAATCAAGAAACAGCAGCAAAAGATTTAAAAACCTTATGTATAGAGCTTCTGAAATTAGCTAAAAAACCGATTATATGGGCAAATGGTTTGGTCGGTTGTTTATTGTTTCTCTCCTTATCGGGATTTGCTGAAGCCTGGGGAGTGTCTTATTTTGAACAAGGTCGTGGCTATTCTAAAGAAGTCGCTGTTCATTTAAATAATTATATTTTTTGGGGCTGGGCCTGTGGCGGACCATTTATGGGTTGGCTTTCAGAAAAAATAGCCAGACGTCGCTTACCGCTGATGTTTGGAGCTCTAGGCACAGCCTTGTCCTTTGCAGCTGTTCTCTATTTACCAGAAACCTTGCCCCTAGGCCTTTTGAAGCTCTTATTATTCCTGGTCGGTGTTTTTTCCTCTTGCCAAATTTTGGTTTTTCCTATCGCGCGCGAACTCACCTCTCCAGTCTTGGCAGCTTCGGCCTTAGCCTTTACGAATATGCTCGTTATGATGGGCGGTGTTATTTTGCAGCCGGGTATTGGCTATTTGCTGAAATTACGATGGTCAGGCCAGATATTCAATCATGTCCCTCTCTATGGCCAAGAAACCTATCGTGGTGCCTTATTGATCATTGTCTTTGCTGCCTTCCTAGCAGCTGCCTTGGTGTTCGCTATGCGCGAAACCTATCAACAGTCAGAAACCAATCTAGAGTGAGAGCGTACAGGCAAAGACCTGTAGCTCTCTCTCGGTCTGCCTAGGGTTTCACAGAGGAATGATGTGAAACGATCAGCCATTGGCTATTATATTTCTCATACACAAAGGTGAAGCGTGATAAAAGCTTTTTTGGCTTACCCGCGTTCAGGAAAGAGAATGAATAGAAGCCGGCATTAACAGCCACAAAATCACCATAAAAACGGGTGATTAAGCGCTGGGTTTCACATTTGATATTTTTGTAACTGGTCAATTGAGTAAAATAGGCATTCAAGCCCTGGTGTTTATTGATTAAAATATCAGAAGAAAGTGTAGGTAATAAAATAGCATCGGGAGCATAATATTGTACCATTTCTTCTGCCTTCCCTTTTGCTTTTTCGATAGAAGAGCACCAATTGTAATAGGCTTGTTGCACTTCTTTTTCTGAAGAAGCCTCAGCTAGCGCAAGGTTGCTAAAAACAAGGGTCAAAAAGAGCAGTGAAATTACTTTGATTCCAGTCATGAGTTATTTCTTCCTGTATGATTATTACACTTAGACAGTTTAACATAGCAGCTAATCACAGCCTAATAAGGCTTAATCCAAGTTTGTGCGGATTACATTTTTTGCGAGTTTGTTTTTCATCTGCTTCGCATCTTTGACTGCTACTAAAAGCGTATAAGCGCCTTTTTTATTCGGGAGCGTATTATCAGAATGATACTCTGGGTTTAAACTATGTAGCGTATCGAGATCAGCTCCTGTCATTTTAGCAATTTTCGCTAAACTAACCGGTTTATTCATTTCTAATTGAATAAAATAAGGTTTGTTGCCAATAGGCGGCAATTTTATACCATATTTCCTAGGGTTTTTAATAATTTCAGCCATGGCTAGTAAGCGTGGTAAATAAATCTTGGTTTCAGCAGGTAGATTTAATTTCCAAAAGTTGTTGCTGCCTGCATAGCGAGTAGCTGATTTTATTTTTTGTTGCCCGCAATTATAAGCGCTAATCGCTAAATCCCAGTTACCATGAAAGTCATCATGTAAGTCTTTTAAATAAGCTAAGGCCGCTTCTGTAGAAGAAATCACACTGCGTCGTCCATCATAAGGCGCTTTGATTTTAATGCCGAGTTGTAGGGCCGTACTAGGCATGAGTTGCCAAAGACCAGCAGCGCCTCTTCTTGATTGATCGTTTGGATTAAACTCACTTTCAATAGCTGGAATCAGCGCTATTTCAGAAGGCAGATGACGAGCCTGTGTTTTTTGATGAATGAAGTAGATATAAGGCGCGGCTGATTGTAGAACCTCATATAGTTTTTTCTTATCAGCTAATAAATGACGAATTTGAGCCTGCACACGAGGCGACTGAACCTCGTGATCCAATGTTAGTTTAGAGCCGATGTTACTCCAAATGGATTCGGCAGGCTGAAGAATAAAATCATCGCAAAGCTTAGGATGATTGCATAAAGGGGTATCTTCAACGTGAAAACCATATAGAGATAACAACAAGCTGATACTTAATAAAACGAAGATTAAGTACTTCGAATGTATAGTTAATATACGCATAGGTTAAAATAGTACTGAAAAACGGCTCAAAAAACAATGAATTTATGTGTGCATGTTTTCAATAGCTTAGAATAATAAAGAGTATTTGCTTAACCCCTTACTCTGTCATGCCAGCACGCTTTTAGCTGGAATCCAGGCTTTTAAATACCCTGGATTCCGGCTTAAAGCATGCCGGAATGACAACTTCTCCAGATTAACCGAATACTTACAATAAAGATTAGCACTGCGGAATGATAGCTATATTCTAATGCAAATAAATTGTTTAAGATAAAAAACGGAGATCTCAAAAAAGGATTGCACATGCAGGAAGCTATTCATCTTAGGTATTGGAATCATCCGGGTATGATTGTTATTTTATCCTCTTTATTTTTACTGCTTCTCTGGGACTTACTTCAAAAAGAGAGCAGCATTTTACGAACCTATCCGCTGATTGCTTATTTTCGTTTTATAGCAGAAGATTTAGGCGTTTATTTCAGGCAATTTTTTTATTCGAATGATCGTGAAGAACTCCCTTTTAACCGTGCTGAGCGAACCTGGGTTTATGAGGCTTCCAAAAACCTTGATACAACCATAGGTTTTGGTTCGACGCGTGATAGCAAGCCTCTTGGTTCAATCTATTTTGTCGATGCACCCTTTCCTTTATTAGAAAGAAAAATAATAAGGGCTCGACCTCTGACCTTTGGTCCCTATTGTCGCTTTCCCTACACGACTTCTTCCTTAATTAATATTTCGGCGATGAGTTATGGTGCTATTTCTAAGAATGCTATCCTTGCTTTATCGAAGGGTGCTAAGAAAGCCGGTTGTTGGTTAAACACAGGGGAAGGAGGACTCTCACCCTATCATTTGGAAGGAGGCTGTGATTTAGTTGCCCAAATTGGAACGGCTAAATATGGCTATCGTGATGAAGAGGGAAATTTATCAGAGCAACTCTTGCAAGAAGCAGCTGCGTTTGAGCAGGTCAAAATGTTTGAAATAAAATTAAGTCAAGGCGCAAAACCCGGTGTCGGCGGTCTCTTGCCTGGGGTTAAAGTCACGCCTGAAATTGCAAGAATAAGGCACATTTTACCCTACCATGATTCCATCAGCCCCAATCGCTTTCCTGAAATTTCAAATGCTGTTGAATTACTGGATTTTATTAATCAGGTGCGAGAGGTCACGGGCAAGCCCACAGGCTTCAAAGTAGCTCTGGGCAATTACAGCTGGCTACATACGCTTTGTTCAGAAATAAACAAACGCGGAGAAAAATATGCGCCAGATTTTATTACCTTGGATGGTTCAGAAGGCGGCACCGGTGCTGCGCAAATGAGTTTAGCAGATTATATGGGCTTACCCATTGCCGAAAGTCTGCCGATTTTAATTGATATTTTAATAAAATATAAATTACGGAAACGCATTATCGTCATTGCTTCCGGCAAATTGATTACACCAGCTATGATCACCTGGGCTTTTTGTATGGGTGCTGATTTTGTTAATTCTGCGCGTGGATTTATGTTTGCCCTGGGCTGTATTCAAGCTCTACAGTGTCATAAAAATTCCTGTCCAACAGGAGTAACGACACATAGCCCCTGGTTAGAGCGTGGACTCGATCCGACTAATAAAGCCGAGCGCGTGTATCATTACGTTAAAAACCTCGAGCAAGAGCTGAGTCTCATTTGCCACTCTTGTGGTGTGCAGGAACCTCGGGAATTAACACGTCATCATGCGCGTATTGTTACTGAACATGGCACCTCAGTCTCTTTAGCGGAGTTGTATCCTGAGGAAAGAATTGAATAACTTCACCTTAAGCGTCTCTATACGGTACAAAAATTAAATGCGCTCCCGCTTGTCATCCTGAGCGCAGCGAAGGATCTGATCAATGAGAGACAGATTCTTCGCTGCGCTCAGAATGACTGAGTATAAGCTCAGAATGACTGAGTATAATATAAGTGCAATATTTAAATATTTGCCTTTATTTTTATCTAAAAATCTATCAAATCCGCTCAATTAGGAATATAATATAACTAGGCTTTGAATAAAAAATAAAAATGTGCGCAGATTCAAAAGCGGAGGCAACGATGCTGAATTTGGGCCAAAAAAGAATTTTACTGATTGAAAATAATTTAGCTATTCACAAGGATTTTTATCAGACTTTCCAAGAGCCAGTTGACGACCCCTTATTAAAATCAACAAAAAAAATGCTATTTGGACAAGCAACTGCAGTCTCTCCAGAAAACCAAGCCGAGCTTCCTCTGATTCATTCAGCCTATCGCGGTCGAGAAGCCGTGGACCTCGTTCGTAAAGCTTTATTGGCGGGAGAGCCTTATGCGGTCGTGTTTATGGATGTTTATCTGCCACATGGTCTTGATGTGGTTGAGACAGCGAAACAACTCTGGCAAGTCGATCCGGATCTGCAGCTTGCAATTTTTTCAGCACAATTAAATTTTTCTTGGGAAAAAATCACACAGCAATTAAAAGATTCTCAAAATTATATCGTTTTGAGACGTCCTTTTGATCCTCATGAGCTTCGTCAATTAGCCTCGGTATTGATCCGAAAAAGAGAACTCAAAGAGCAAAATCGTTATCATGTGGAAAATGTAGAAATGCTTGAAAGCGAACACACTACCAAAATCGAAAAAATTACAGCAGAATTACAGCATCAGGCGACACATGATAGTCTAACGGGCCTTCCTAATCGTATTTTGCTGATTGATCGCATTCAGCAAGCGCTTGCCCAGGCAAAACGCTATGGCATGTATGTCGGCGTTTTATTATTTGATATTGATAATTTTAAACAGGTTAATGATAGTTTAGGTCATCATGTCGGTGATACCGTTTTAAAAGAAGTTGCTACCCGTCTTAGTAAAGTAGTGCGAGAAAGCGATACGCTTGCACGGCTTTCAGGAGATGAGTTTGTCGCAGTCTTTGTTTGTCAGCCACGAGAAGATCATTTTATTACAATTGCCAATAACTTTATGCGGCAATTGAATCAACCCTACATGATCAAGAATCACAGGATTGCACTCACTGCTAGCATTGGGATTAGTATCTACCCCACGCATGGTTTAGATGTGATTACTTTATTGAAAAACGCTGATGCGGCTTTATATAAAGCCAAAGAAGAAAAAAATACCTGTCTTATTTATCGTGGGGATTTTAATAAGCATATTTTACAGCGAATGAATTTAGCAGGTGCCTTGGCCCATGCGATCGACAGACACGAGCTCGTACTTTACTATCAACCCATTATGGATTTAAAAACAGAAAAAATTTCTTGCGTGGAAGCGCTCTTGCGTTGGCGTCATCCTACGCTCGGTTTGCTCTCACCACTAGAATTTCTTTCTGTGGCTGAAGAAGCGGGTTTGATTGTGCCGATTAATAATTGGGTGATACGGCAGGCCTGTTTACAAGTAAAAGCCTGGCAAGCTGAGGGGCTGCCGCCTGTTCATCTCTCTGTCAATATCTCCCATCAACAATTTAAAAAAGAAAATTTTGTAGAAATGATTGAGAAAATAATAGAAGAGACAGCCTTCGATCCCAATTTGCTGGAATTAGAATTGAAAGAAGGCATGTTAATTGGTAAAACAAATGAAATACTCAAAAAGATGAATGAATTAAAAAATATGGGAATTCATTTAGTCATTGATGATTTTGGTGCCGGTTATGCTAGCTTAAAATATTTGCGACAGTTTCCCTTTGAAAAAATAAAAATTGATAGAAGCATTATCCAGGGTATGCAGGAAAGACCTGAAGATGCGGCTATCATTGAGGCCATTATTTCTTTATCCAAATCCATGCAACTCGAGGTGGTGGCAGAAGGAGTAGAAACCTTTGGTCAACTCGATTTTCTGCGCTCACAAGCGAGCGATCAGATTCAGGGTTATATTTTTTATAAGCCTTTAGATGAATACCATTGTTTTCGTTTATTGCAGAAAAGATTTGCAGGCAGTTTTGTCTTGTGAGCAGCTAGCGCGATCTTTTCTTTTTAAAATGTCTTTGTAACTGATCTACTGTTGCCGCACAAACTAAATCCCCCCAGACATTGGTCATCGTCCGAAAGCGATCTAAGATACGATCAAAGGGCAGAAGCAGGCCGATAGCGGAAGTAGGTACACTAACATTCTTCAAGACCATCACCATGGTGACCAGTCCTCCCTCGGGGATACCGGTTGCGCCCATACCGGCCAAGATGGCTGTAATAAATACCCCAATTTGTGAGGGTAGCGACAGATTGAAGCCCAAAATTTGACAGAAGAAGAGAGCAGAGACGGCTTCATACATGGCCGTGCCTGCGAGATTAATCGTCGTTGCAAGTGGTAGGACAAAACGCGCTACCTCATCGCTAATTTCTTGTTCTTTGGCAACCATTAAAGTAACCGGTAAAGTGGCCATGGAGCTTGAGGTAGCAAAGGCGGTCACAAGAGCACTAGAAGCGGCAGAAATAAAGAGCTTCGGTTTTTTTCTGGCGATGAGCATGACCACTATATATTGCCATAAAAATTGGAAGAATAAGCCACAGAGAAAGATCAAAATAAATAAAAGCATGCTCCGGAGACTTTGCAGTAGAAGATGTTGGATAGAAGCCTCAGCAACAGCTGTGCCTAAAAGAGAAAGTAAACCGAGAGGCGTCAAATACATTAGCCAGATAATCATTTTGACGAGCACACTTCGTAAACCACTAAAAAAATCCACGACCGGCCGAGCGGGTTTACCAACAGCCAAACAAGCAATAGCGAAAACCACACTGAAGAAAACAATAGGCATAATTTCATAGCGGGCTGCTGCTGCGACAATATTAGGTGGGAATAAAGAAAGTAGATAAGAAGAAAATTCTACGGGTTTTAAGTCGGTTGGTGTGGCATTGGCTAAAATCAGACTGGGCGGAATGCCGACGCCAGGCTGGAAAAGATTTAAAAGCAAAAGACCAATCATCACAGCAATGGCTACACTGACTATGACATAGCCGAGGGTATAAATACCTATTGAGCTTAAGCGGTGCATTTCGCCAATCGAGGCAATGGCACTCACTAGCGCACAAAAAATAAGTGGTAGTACAATCAGCTTTAAAAGATTGATGAAAAGTTTACCAATCCAACTGAGGGCAATCGTTTCTTGTGGAAAAAAGATGCCGCAGAGTACACCTAAAGTAATACTCAGTACAATGAAAAAAAACATAGAATTTTTCAAGTCAAGTATCCTTTTGTAATTTCCCTTTTATTAGGGTAATTTTATCAGCTAAATGTGAAATTAAACACTATTTGTGCTACAATAATATTGCTATGAAAACTAAAACCGAGTTTAAACCAGCATGGTGGCTACCCGGTCCTCATCTGCAAACCCTGTGGCCAACTATTTGCCGAAAAAGATTAAATAGCATAAATTTAGAGCGGGAACGTTTTGAGCTTCCTGATGGAGATTTCCTGGATCTAGATTGGGCAGGTAATCAGGATAGTAAAAGCCCTATTGTTTTAATTTTACACGGTTTAGAAGGCTCAATAGATTCCCCTTATGCGCTAGGTATGTTAAAGGCCCTTATTGAAAATGAGTGGCGAGGCGTCTTCATGCATTTCCGTGGTTGTAGCGGAGAACCCAATCGCCTTAGTAAAAGCTATCATTCCGGAGAAACCAAGGATTTAGCTGCAGTAGTTAATTATTTAGCCAGAAAATATCCTTCTGCTCCAATAGCAGTCATCGGTTTTTCTTTAGGGGGCAATGTTTTACTGAAATGGCTCGGTGAAACAGGAAAAGATAACCCTCTCCGAGTGGCTACCGCAGTTTCTGTGCCCTTTGAGCTCGATAAGGCCGCTATAAGAATGCAATCGGGTTTCTCACGCCTCTATCAATGGCACCTCTTAAAATGCTTAAGAACTCGCTTAAGTAGAAAATTTCAACGAGAATGGGGATCGAACGAGCTGGATTTAAAAGCCTTATCGAAGGCAAAAACCCTATGGGAATTTGATGAAAAAATAACAGCGCCTTTGCACGGCTTTTCTTGCGCGAAAGAATATTATTCTCGTTCTAGTAGCCGTCAGTATTTAGCTCACATTTGCGTGCCAACCCTACTCGTCCATTCCGTAGATGATCCTTTTATGACCACAGACCTCATTCCTGAACCCGAAGAGTTGCCAGAGCAGGTTCACTTAGAAGTTACACCAGGAGGTGGGCATGTTGGCTTTGTGACCGGAAGATTTCCCTGGCGCAGCGAATACTGGCTTGAACGCCGGGTACCAGACTTTTTGAAAGGCTACTTTTAAGACGAAGGTGCTTCTATTTTTACTTCCTGAGCTTCAATTGCTTGTAGACCCTCAGCATAGAAAGTTTTTTCCTCTGGTAATAAATGCTCATATTCAGTGGCTGTTAAAGTTAAAGGCAGAAGCGGGGCAAGGGAGACTGTTTTAATATAGTAGTTGCAAAGCGCGGCAATATTTTCTCGATAAAAGGCTCCTCCATAGCCGATAAAACGGCTTACCAAATCAGCTGTCACGCAATCGTTTATTCCATCACCGATATAAGCCATTTCTCTATGTTTCATTTTTAATTGACTCACGATGAGTCGTTTGCCTTCTCGAGTGACAAGTGGTGAATGATGATCAAAATCCAGAAAATGTCCTTGATCATCAAATTCAATATCGACCGCAAAAATATTAGCCCGTGGAATTTTTAATAATTGACCAAAAATAGTAACAGCCGGCGCAAGACCAGAGGAAACAATATAAAGCGTTTTATGAAAACGCCTTAAAGTAGCTATGAGAAGATCAAGATTAAAGATCCGATGCGTATAGTAGCTCATTCCCAAGGCAAGGACCTGTTCTTGTGTGGGCTTCACCCAATCGAGACGCTGTTTATAGAGCGCTGGGTTCATGCCGCTTTTGTCCATAGCCTCAGCAGTCAAAGAAGCGACTTGTTTACCCAGTCCCTTATTCAAAGCGAGTTCATCAATACCTTCAATCGTGCTGAGGGTGCCATCACAATCAAAAATGAGGGCTTCAAGTGGAGTTTCTAATTGCCAAGTGGGAGTTGTCATACTATCTTGTAGCTCTCCTATGTGAGCGTTCTATTTTAACTTGGATGACTAAAAAAGGAATAAAAATGTTTAAAGTCCAGATACTTAATCCCATTGCGAGACTTGGTTTGAACCAGTTTCCTCCTGAAAGTTATACCATAGCAGCAGAGCTTTCTGAGCCAGATGCGATGATCCTGCGGTCAACAAAGCTTACTGAGAAGATGTTAGCGAAATCGCTCAAGGTCATCGGTCGAGCTGGCGCGGGTGTGAATAATATTCCTGTCGCTGCTTTGACGCGTCTAGGTATCCCCGTACTGAATACCCCGGGTGCGAATGCCAATGCAGTTCGAGAATTAGTGATCGCCGGCATGCTCTTGGCAAGTCGCCATCTTGCAGAGGCCTTAAGGTATGTCGATCAATTAAAGCTGAGTGAAGAAGCAGAACTAGATAAACAGGTTGAACAGGATAAAAAGCAATTTGCTGGTTTTGAATTAAAAGGAAAAACCCTAGGCCTCATTGGCTTAGGCGCTGTGGGAGTAAAAGTAGCGAATGCAGCACTTGATTTGGGAATGTCTGTAATCGGTTATGATCCGACTATTACGGTTAACCGCGCTTGGGAATTATCTGCTGAGGCGAAACAAGCAACAAGTTTGAATAGTTTATTGGCAGAGGCTGATTTTATTAGCCTACATATTCCTTTAACAGAAGAAACGAAGGGAATAATCAATCGAGCTTGCTTTCACTTAATGAAAGAGGGCGTGGTGCTCTTAAATTTTGCTCGTGATGGTATTGTGGATAATCAGGCTTTATTAGAAGCCCTCGAGCAAAAAAAGGTTTTTTCTTATGTAAACGATTTTCCGACTGTCCTTTTAAAAAATCATCCTCGCGTCATTAGTTTGCCGCATTTGGGCGCTTCAACGAAAGAGGCTGAAGAAAATTGCGCGGTGATGATTGTCCAACAAGTGCGGAATTTTCTTGAAAACGGGAATATTAGCAATTCAGTTAATTTTCCTAGCGTGGATATGCCGAGAAATAATAAAGAAGCTCGTTTGGCTATTGTTAATGAGAATGTCCCTAATATGGTTGCACAGATCTCTTCGAAATTGGCAGCAGCTGATTTGAATATTGTGAGTCTTGTGAATCAATCACGTGAGGGAATAGCTTATACGCTGATTGATATGAATAAGGCGGCACATGCTGCGCTATTGAAAGAAATTGCAGGTATTTCAGGGGTGATTCAAGTCAGACAACTGGCTGCCAGCTAAAAGCATACTGGCATGACAGCTTATCCGGAATTCGTGCTACCAGGAAAAGCCCAAACCTAAAACCGGGCCTTGCAAAAAGGTATTGATGGTGACGGCTTGAATCGAATAATTCACGCTAAATACTTTGTAGGCTAAACTCAAATCAAAAAAAGGAGTAAAATGATAACGCAGACCGAGCAGCGCACTCCAGGTACTACTCACATGACTCACCTGAAAGCCGCCAAAATCACCACTCAACCAGCTATCTAATTTGGAATTAAAATGATAACGAAAGCGTGCGCCTATAATGGGCACGATGACACTGGTAGTATCTGAAACGGAGGAAGGAATGCTAGTGGTTAAAAAATCAATAACTGTATGAAAGCTGAGAATGCGCCCAGCACCTAAGAGCTCAAAGGAAGCGCAGGAATAGTCTCTTCGAGGGATCATCGGTATAGAATATAATTTATAATAGGCGCCGGCATCGCTGATGGAGGTTTCATAGGTCGTACTGGTATTGGTGCCGCCCAAGGCAGGATGTTGTGTGATTTTGACATAATCAGGATCCAAGAGTAATGACCATAAGCCTCGACTCGCTTCAAAATGCAGACCAAGCGTCGAATCAAGATTAGCGCGAAGGTCGCTCACAGCAGAATTGAAAGTGACTCTATTTCCACGAACATTCACATGACCGGATAATCCGGCTAGCCAAAAATACGGACTGAGATAAATATGCCAACTGTCTTGAAGTTTGAGTGAGGCAGCCTCAGGATTTGTTTCAGAAAAGCCAGGTGAAATAAAAAAACTGAAAAACAGGACAACAATACTTTGAGCAAGACCGGGATATTTTCTCATCCTCATCTTTGTTTCCTTATTTTTTTGTCATCCTGAGCGTAATTGTCATCCTGAGCGTAATTGTCATCCTGAGCGAAGCGAAGGATCTGATTGATCGTTCAGATCCTTCGCTTCGAGAAGGAACACAATTACGCTCAGCATGACAAAAAGCAGCACGCACTTTGACAGAGGCACCGTTTATCAATTTTAA
>CAYXNR010000018.1:0-38573 GCA_964466595.1 uncultured Coxiellaceae bacterium
AGTTCCACCGTGACAGCTTGTGGAGCATCCTCTGGCGGGGCAAAAGCATCTGCTTGTGCTAGCCATGGTGTGATGAAGCAAGAATCTAACACTGGACTTCCTGTTAGGACTTAAAAAGTACCTATAGGTAGGTTTGGATAGGTTTAGATGAACGGGTCAAATCCTTCAAGCCAACCAAGGATTAAGTAAATCCACCCTTGTTTGCTCATAGTCTTTTACATTTCGTGTAACAACGGTCATTCCATGAACCAAGGCTGTTGCTGCGATAATTGCATCTCTATCGGATTTTCTATCAGGTACATGCAGTTTAGCGCAGCACTGAGCAACACTAACATCGAAAGGCAAAATACGTTCTAAAAAAACTGGATACACATGCGTATCCATCCAAGTTCGGAGAATTGCGCCCTGCGATGGATCTCGGCGCTCAACAGAAAGTACACCTGTTTCCAATTCCAAGATCGTAATCACAGATAAGAAGAGACTAGTCGCAGAAACGCTTTGCGCCCATTTCGCGACATGTTTGTCAATATTTTTGGACTTTGCTTTTCTCAGCTCGGAAATAACATTCGTATCTAATAAATACATTAATCAAAATCCTCGGAGCGATAAATCTTTTTGTTAAGCGTCGGTGCTTCGAATTCAATATCTGCTACCTCGGGCATAGCTAATAGATCCAGAATGCTTTCCTTAGTCCTGGTCAGCTTTTGGTAGGCCTCAATGGTCAGTAAAACATGTGCAGGATGCCCACGGTCTGTGATAAAAACAGGACCATTTAAAGCTGCCCGCTTTACCTTACTTACATCTTGATTGAACTCTCTGCTGGTAACCGTTGTAATGGTCATGGCCTTTCACCTGAATTATGTAGTTACATTCCTACATTCAGTATAGCATATTGTAGATACAATACTACAAGGAATAGGTTCAATATTTAGCCTTTATTTTTCAATCCCTTAAATGCTTCCAGACAGCGTTTTCGCGATGCGGCATAATCAATAATGGGGGGCGGATAATCCACCTGTTTTGCTAGCTGCGACGCAAAACGATAGGGATTGTGAATTGCCTTATTATCAAAAGCCTTTAATTCAGGACAAAAGCGGCGGATAAATTGTCCTTCTGGATCAAAACGCTGACTTTGTGTGATGGGATTAAAAATTCGGAAATAAGGAACAGAATCTGTTCCAGTCGAGGCACTCCATTGCCAGCCGCCATTATTGGAGGCAAAGTCCCCATCGATTAATTGTTCCATAAAATAGGCTTCACCCAGACGCCAATCAAGCAATAAATTCTTCGCAAGGAAAAGCGCAACCACCATTCGAAGACGATTATGCATCCAGCCTGTTGTGTTCAATTGTCTCATGGCGGCATCAACTAAGGGAAAGCCCGTTTTTCCCTCTTTCCAGGCTTGCAATAATTTTTCATTATGAAGCCAAGGCAGATTTTCAGTCTCAGGTTTAAAGGCGCGATTCTTACAAATACGAGGAACGGCAATCAAGAGGTGCCGGTAAAACTCACGCCAAATCAATTCTGACATCCAGGTCAGCGCACCTTGATTACCAGAGCTTAGTTCAAAATTATTTTCTTTAAGCGCTGCATGAAAACAAGCGCGGGGTGAAATCATGCCAAGCGCTAAATAGGGAGATAATTTGCTGGTGGCATCTAAGGCGGGAAAATCACGCTGTACATCATAGTAAAATAAGTGATCCTTCACAAATTGTTTAAGACGTTTCTCCGCCGCCAACTCTCCCGCAGGCCACAGCCGAAAATCGAGGGTGGTCAGAAAATCTTTTTGAATAGCAGGAAGGGGAGAAGAAGCACAAAAACTAGGATTTTGACTTGTAGGCCTCGGTAAAAGCTTGGTGTTGGTGATTAAACTAAACTGTTTAAGCCAGTAACGTTTAAAAGGTGTAAAAATCTTAAAATAAGATTCTCGATTATCATAAAATTGTCTGCGAGGCAAAATAAGCTGATCTTCATATATTTCAAGAGCCAAACCTTTTTGGCTCAGCAATTGACTAACAGCTTGATCGCGCTGGTCTTCATTAAATTCCCATTCGCGATTAAAAAATAATTTTTCTATATGAAGTTCCTTACAAATTTGAAAAAGCTGAGGCGCAATCTCGGCTGTTTTTCTTACTTCTCGGATTAAAAGTGGAATATTTAAATCATTTAAAATCGCTTTTAATTTTTCCAAGCCCTTAAAAATGAAATGAATTTGACTAGCTGCTATTCTATTTTTTTTCCACATCTCAGGATCAATAAAATAAATACCGGCGATACCATCGCGACAATGCAGGCTAGCGGCATGCAAAGCAAGATTATCCTTAGCGCGTAAATCTTTCTTAAACCAGACCAAGCCACGCATGTTTTTCTCCATCTAATTTTCAACCTTCACCTCTTCCACTATCAGCAAATAAGAGTGAAGGTTGAAGACAAGATTTGACCCCTCTTCCGTTTATTATAATTCAATTCAAATTCAACAGCTTACGATATTTTGCGGAGAATAGGATCCATATTCTCCGCATTTTATGCGTAGAATATTCTTGCTCATGCGGAGAATATCTGCTATATTCTCCGCATGAGGTGCGGAGAATGATAACTTATATTCATGAGCGTAGTCAGTGGCCACAATTCACTTGGGACCCAATAAAATTGGCTCCTCTTCTTGCAAGAGTGCATCAACATCAAGGTCGCCTTCAAGGACACATGGAAACCTTGGGTTTTAATTTACAGGAAGAGGCAACGCTTCTTACCCTCACCCAAGAGGTCGTTAAAAATAGTGAAATCGAAAATGAAAGGCTTGATCCGGATCAAGTACGTTCCTCTATCGCCAGAAAATTAGGTATGGATATCGCAGGCCTAGTTCCAGCAGATCGCCATGTAGAAGGCGCTGTTGAAATTGCTCTGGATGCCATTCAACATTTTAATAAGCCTCTTACTAAAGAACGCTTGTTTAGCTGGCATGCGGCCTTATTTCCTACTGGGCGAAGTGGCATGAATCCTATTATCGTAGGTGACTTTCGAAACGACCAACAAGGTCCGATGCAAGTTGTCTCGGGAGCGCTCGGGCGTAAAAGAATTCATTTTGAAGCACCAGCAGCTTCTCGAATTGAAAAGGAGATGAAAATATTTTTAACTTGGTTTAATCGTAAAGAAGCAGTTGATCCTCTTATCAAAGCAGGTTTAGCCCATCTTTGGTTTATCACGATACATCCATTTGAAGATGGCAATGGGCGTATTGCTCGAACGCTTACCGATCTCCAACTTGCTCGGTCGGATAACAACAGTCAACGCTTTTACAGTCTATCAACACAGATTAGAAAAGAGCGAAACGCCTATTATAAACATTTAGAGAGTACTCAAAAAGGTGAGCTTGCGGTTACTGATTGGCTTGAATGGTTTCTTAGATGTATGGAACACGCCCTCGAAGCCACTTCTACAATCTTAGCTAAGGTATTACGAAAAGCACAGTTCTTTGAACAATACAAAACAGTAAACTTCAATGATAGACAACGCTTCATGCTCAATAAGCTCTTTGAGGATTTCTTCGGTAAACTCAGTTCCTCAAAATGGGCAAAAATAACAAAATGCTCGCAAGATACGGCCATGCGGGATATACAAGCCTTGATTAAACTAGGCATTTTAGAAAAAGAAGCAGCGGGAGGAAGAAGTACTAGTTATATATTAAAAGCGAAATCAAACGCTAAATTCTCTCCTCAATAAAGACGGATTCTAATTCACAATTTTCCATTCTCCCTGGATCTTACAAAATTGATAGCTAGCCATATTATTTACACCTTGTGCGCTATTAAAGATCTTTAAATTTCTGCAATTCGCATGTGAGCCTGAGGGAAGCACATAGCCAAAGGCGCCGGTTGCTGGATTTTTCCACCTTATTTTTTGCCCATCCTTTGCTTTTTCTAAGGCTTGAAACACGCTTGCATTCGACATCTCAAAATCTTGTTGAGTAAAATAATTAAGTGGGAGGTTGCGCATAAATGTCATGTAGAAAGCATGTGCAGAATAAGCAAAGACTAGAGTGGAAAGAATACTTAAAAAAAATAGTTTTACAATTTTCATAGACCCTCCTGGTCCATATTAAAATCCTTGTCCAAGCACTCATGATAGCATAGTTCTTAAGAGGGCGATTAATATCGCTGGATGCCGGCTAAGCGCTTATTTTCGAGGGCAATGGGTTTGTAAAAGCTCCAAATAAGAACCCTTCGGAGCAAGCTCTATTTCTTTTGTAAGCACCTCATCCAGTCTGTCATCTGATTGCACTTCCTCACAAACTTTCTTAAAGTTGAATGATTTTTTATGCCTGAACAGCGCATAATGACTACTGGCAAGATGATATTGATTTAAGTCTACCGTTAAATCAGTCTTTCTGATTTCAAAGCGCATTTTCAGAAACAAGTCACTCATTTCTTTTTCATTTATCTCTAAGGGAAAAGCAAAAGAGGCAATTAAAAAATAAAACTGATTAGGTAAATATCTAGCTATGCGAAGAAAAAGCAAGACTCTTTGAATCTCTGGCGTTTCCCAAGTCAGCCCTTGATTGATGGTGATTTTTTTGGTACGCGCTAAGTCTGTGAGTATCTCTGTTTTTTGACTAAGCAGCGTAATATTAACCGTTATATTACTTAACTGGGCAGCCTGTCTTGCTAGGTCTTTTCGTAAAGGCTCTTCAAAGAAAGAAAACCACTGAACAGTCAGTGCATTATTAGTAAAATACTCTCCTTCTTCTGCACCTCTTACGACGCTAAATAATGAGGCTCCTTGAGAAATTAAATCTTTCGAAAAAGCAAACTGCCCCCCAATTGCAGCGCCAATACTAGCATCACGTAATAAGCCCCCCCGGGTAAGCAAATGTTTAACCAAAAGACGGTGCCCGGCTTGTGCCGCGCCTATAACAGCATCCTTCACTGCAGCGCCTTGATCAAGCAACTCATCAACCCAATCCCAATGACTGCCATGTGCTGCACCCATTACAGCCTTGTCTAAAGTAGCACCTCGCTTGATTAACTCGTAAACCCACTCACGATCACCGCATATTGCAGCACCAGCAACAGCCTCGTCTAAGGAAGCGCCACGGCTTATTAAATCTTCAGCCCACTTGCGATCGCCATTTCTTGCTACGCTAAATACAACCTCATTTACTGAGGCGCCTTGGCTAATGAAATTTTCAGCTAAGTCGCGGTCTCCTCTTTGCGCTGCTCCTGCTGCAACATTGCTTAAGGAGGCTCCACGAGCAAGTAAGTCTTCTACCAAGTCCTTGTGACCACCAAGCGCCGCGCCACAGAGAGCATAAGTTAATAAAGCACCGCGAGAAATTAAATCTTCCATCACCTTACGGCAGCCTGTCGATGCCACATCTTTTACCATGTCGTTTACCGAGACGCCTCGGACAATTAAATTCTCCATCAAGTCAAAATGACCGCCGATCACAGCGCCCAAGGCAGCGTGGGGCAAGGAAGCGCCTCGGCCAAGCAAAGCTTCCATTAAGTCGTCATGTCTCGCGATCGCAGCACCCTTTACGGCATCGTTTAAATTAGCTTTGAAATCGATCAATAATTCCAAAGCTTCCTGATCAAGCTCTTTTTCAGATGCTAGCCTTTGAACTGCCGTCTCGTTTCTATGACGAAGATTAATTAAAACCTTAGAACTAAACAGCTCGGCAAGCGCTGCTTTGTTTTTTTCTTTAGCTAACTTATAAATTAAATCGATTGTTTGAGGGGGCGTTCTCGGTTCAATTTTTTCTTCGCGGGAGCTTGCCATAATTGAAATGTCCTTAAATTGAATATTTGCAATTCAATGAGTGAAACGAATACTAGCCTAATACCTTCTGCAGCATCTCTGCCAAAGCCATCTTAGAAAAGGGCTTGATTAAAACAGGTATATCGACATTTTTGATATAGCCTTCGTTGATTAATATTTTTTGAGAATAGCCAGACATCAAAATATATTTTAGGTTTTTATTATAATCAAGAGCTTGTTCTACTAATTCAGCGCCTGTGATGTCCTTATCCATAATCATGTCTGTCAAAATCAAATGAATATTGTTCTCTTTAATGAGTTTTAAAGCTTCTTTTCCATTGGTAGCGCGCAAAACAAGATAGCCTAAATCCTTTAAATATCCACCAATGATCTGGCCTAATTCTTCCTCATCCTCAGCTAGTAGAATTCGGAGATTTTGATTTGAATCTTTTACCAAAACTTCTTTTTCCAGAAAAACAGTACTGATTTCTTCTGGTACTTTTGGAAAATATAGAGTAATTGCGGTACCCTGCTCTTTTTTACTATCTACACTGAGATAGCCTTTGGATTGCTTAACCAGGCCATAAACCATACTCAAACCTAAACCCGTACCCTTTCCTATTTCTTTTGTTGTAAAAAAAGGTTCAAAAACACGATCGAGATGATCAGGATGAATCCCACATCCCGTATCGCTGACTGAGACCTTTACATAATCACCGGGGCCAATATTAAATTTGGCTTTGATGTCCACTGGAACCTCAGTCAAGGCTAGATTACTGGCTTCAAGTTTAATTTGTCCTTTGTTCTGCATAGCATCCCTCGCATTAATAATTAAGTTAATTAAAGCACTTTCAAAATGATTGTGATCAACACGAATAGGCCAAACAAAGGGGAAAAGATCGACAACGATATCAATTCGTGCCCCTAATAAAGGTTTGACGAGTTTAAGCGTATGAGGAATGGTTTGATGTAAATCTAAGATGACGAGGCTTGAGGGATGAGAGCGGGAAAACATGAGCAAATGATTAATCAATTCTTTTCCACTAGCAATCACTTCCCTCACTCTAGTCATTTTTTCTTGTTCTCGTTCATGAAAAGTAATCGATTCGAGACAACTCTGAATAATCATCAGTAAATTATTAAAATCATGAACGACACCGCTGACCAATTGACCCAGGCTATCCATTTTCTGAGCTTGAAATAATTGTTTTTCATACTTGGTTTTGTCTCTTTTATTTTGAGCATCAGTAATGGAACGAACAATCGCCGGCGGCAATCGTTTTAAATTATTCTTGGAAATATAATCAGTCGCGCCCACACACATGGCTGCTACGGCGAGATCTTCGGGCAGGGTGCCTGAAATAAAAATAAAGGGGAGATCACTATCCTTTTCGCGCAAAAATTTTAAGGCCTCCAAGCCAGAAAAAGAGGGCAGTGAAAAATCGCATAAAATTATATCCCACTCTTTTTGCGAAAGTGCAGCTTGAAAATCAACCATGGTTTCAACCCGCTCGCTGATAAACTGCAACCCAAAGCAGCTAATCTCATGCATCACGAGAAGGGCATCATTTTCTGAGTCTTCCACAAACAGAATTTTAATAACTGTATTCATGACCCCGCCTAAGCTGAAATCAATTCACTTTTTCGCACTAGCTTTTCCCAATCCTGGCTGTCCATCGCCTGCTTTTTAACCTGACAAGCCAAAGAGTAGCCTGCATTGCGCATGGTCACGATAATAGTGGGTTGCTTGGGATTATCCTCAATTTTAGAACGTAAGCGACTGATCAGAATATCAATACTTCTATCAAAGGATTCTGACTCGCTGTTAATTAAATCTAATAATTGATCGCGGCTCACGACATAATGTGGCCGATTCAATAAAGCCTGAAGCAGAATAAATTCAGCAGAAGTTAATTTGACAACCTGCCGATTGGGCGATAACAAGACACGTGCCGTTATATTTAATTTCCATCCAAGAAATTCATAGATATCATACTTCGCCTCAACCAATTGTCCTTCAACTTTATTGCTACGCCGCAAACAGGCACTGATATGAGCAAGCAAGACTCTGGAACTAAAGGGCTTCGTAATATAATTATCTGCCCCTCCTTCTAAGGAAACAATCCTTTCGACATCTTCATTGACGCCAGTCAGCATGATAATAGGAGACCCTGTCAACTGACGAATGGTCTTACAAAGCGCAATGCCGTCCACGCCACCGGGCAGCATAATATCTAATAAAACTAAATCTACTGTATTTTTTTTAAAAATGATTTCAATTTTATCGCTGTTATGCTCCAGTAAAATCTGATAGCCATGTGATCTTAATAATTTAGAGATCGAGTCACAAAGATCAATATCATCATCGATCAGCAAGATAGTGGGAGAGTAAACCATCTAAACAATCCTCAAGTATCTTTTTTTATTGGCGGCGGTTGATTAAGCAAGAGCCAATACAACCCCAGTTTTTTAGCTGCCGCCAAGAACTGATCATAATCAACAGGTTTTTGAACATAACTATTTGCATGATGCTCATAGGCACGCAAGCGATCTTGATCTTCATTCGATGAAGTCAGAATCACAATCGGCAAATGATTTACCTTATCATGCGAACGAATTAGTTTTAATAAGGTCAGTCCATCCAAGCCCGGCAGATTAAGATCCAATAACACAACGGCTGGAAATTCATTGCAATCTTTATAGGCACCCTGCTTTAAAAGATAATCCAGCGCTTCCTGGCCATCGGAAACTCTGACTATTTTATTTTTAATATTTTCATGGCCGAAGGCTCTGATCGTCAATTCGGCATCATCATCATTATCTTCTACCAAAAGAATAATTTGTTTTTTATTTAGCATCGGACTCTCCTACCGTAAATGAAAAAGTGGCACCCGCTCCCGGTTTTGTTGCAACCCAAATATGTCCATTATGTTTTTTGATGATGCGCGAAACAATGGCAAGACCAATGCCCGTTCCCTCAAATTCAGAATTAGAGTGAAATCGTTGAAAGGGAGTAAAAATGCGGTCTGCCCTTTTCATATCAAAACCAGCGCCATTATCTGTAATAAAATAAATGCTTTGATTTTTTTCTTTACTCACTATTCTGCCTACCTTGATATGAGCATCTTTTATTTTAGAGGTGAATTTCCAAGCATTACTGAGTAAATTTTGTAATAAAATTTCAAATAAATGCGGATCAATATCAGCAAAAATATTTTCTTCTACCGTCAATCTAACCTTTCTTGGAGAATCTTTAACAGCTAATTCACCCAAGATATTTTTTGCTAAAGCACTGACATTCACTTTTGTACGCTTGATGCTGGTTTGCGTAATACGAGAAAGATTAATCAAATCATCGATCAGTCCGCCCATGCGCACCGTTGCTGATCGAATACGTTTAAAATAATGCTGCGCCTCAGTTGGAAGCGACTCGCTATAATCTTGTAAAATGACCTTACTGAAACCATCTATGGCACGCAGAGGAGCGCGCAAATCGTGTGAAACCGAGTAACTAAATGCTTCTAATTCTTTGTTGAGGCTAACGAGCTCACGCGACCATTGTTTTCTGAGTCTTGAGATGTTTAAATGTGTTTTGACTCTTGTCTTTAATTCACGAGCCGAGAAAGGCTTAATGAGATAATCATCCGCTCCCATTTCGATACCATCAAGAGAAGCTTCTTCTCCCGCTCGCGCAGATAAAAAGATAAATGGAATTTCACGTGTTCTTTTATCTATTCTAACTTTTTGTAATAACTCGACACCGTTCATGACTGGCATCATGATATCGCTTAAGATAAGATCAGGAGGAAAGGCGAGTGCGGATTTCAAAGCGATTTCGCCATTGCAAGCAGAACGAACTTTCCAGAATTTCGACAAAATATTTTCTAAATAATTAAGCATATCTGCATTGTCATCAACAATCAGCAATTCTGCAGAAAAATCTACTTCCTTAGCATTTTGTGTATCGGGTGAATTACTTTTCTGTGTAGGCTCAGAATGGCTCTGCCCTTGCGATAGTTCTTGTATATATTTTTCTACCTTATCATTTTTATAATCGAATTGCTTATTATCAATGAGGCAGTCGACGGGCAAATGCGCCTTTCCTTTTGGCAGCGAAACGATAAATTGGGTTCCTTGATTTTCAACACTGGAAAAACGAATTTCCCCACCCTGTTTATTAATTAATTCTTGAACCAGTGACAAACCAATCCCGCTACCTTCAAAACTTCGTCCTCTTGTTTGATGAATACGGTGAAAGCGCTTAAAAATATTAGCCTGCTCCGCCTCCGGAATGCCACAACCCGTATCTTGGATTAGCAATTCGACATGATCTGAAAATGATTCTAAGCGAACTGAAATGTCTCCTCGCAAAGTAAATTTAAAAGCATTGGACAATAAATTCAGTACAATCATTTCCCATTTCGATGGATCAACATAAATGAATTCTGATTCATTGGGACAATTCACCTCAAATCGAAGCCCTGCTCGTTCTATTAATGAACGAAATGAACTAGCGATATGCATGGTCAGCTCCGCTAAATTGACAGGGGCAAAGCGCAGTGCTCCCGCATTGGATTCCAAACGCGCAAAATCAAGCAGATTATTAACTAGGCGCAATAGACGTAAGGCATTGCGGTTTACCGTTTCCAGTTCTTCCCCTTCCAAAAGAGGTGCGGTGCCGGTCATCGCATCTTGAATAGGTCCCAGTATCAAAGTCAAAGGCGTACGAAATTCATGACTGATATTGTGAAAAAAAGCAGTTTTAACCCGGTCTAGTTCAGCTAACTCTTGTACTTTCTGTCTTTCCTGTTCGTAAATCAAGGCCACGGAAAAAGAGCGAGATAATTGCTGTATGAGCAATTGTATAAAATCAGCATAGGGCTTATTGAAGACCAATCGAGAACTTAAACCACTTATAAAAATACCAATCACCTCACCACCTGGTACCATAATTGGTAAAACAACCGCTGTTTTTACATTTTCATCCCAGGGTTTACCCAAAAAGGCAGCAGCAAAGCGCTCTTCAATATCATGCAAAAGCACGATACTTTTATTATGAATAGCCTGCTTCATACACCAGGGATCATTTTCTTCAAAAACAATAGAGGCTAAATAAGCAGGATGTGCCGTCGCCAAGCCCACTTGTCCACCGAGCTTTGCTATTTTGCCACTGCTATCGAGTAAATAAATGAGGGCAAAGGGAAGATCCGTAGCATAGGGAGTGAGCGTAGAAATAATAATTTTGCAGACTTCTTCTAAACTATGAATGGTAGGCTGATCTCCTAAGGCCCGCAAAAGAGCTAGGCGACGATAACTCAGAATCTGTTGCGTTACTTCTGAAACCGTTTGAAAAATGCCGGCTACTCTGCCCGTCTCATCCACAATAGGTGTAAAAGAAAAAGTAAAATAGGCTTCTTCAACATAACCATTTCGCTCTAGCGGAAAAAGAGAATTTTCAACCCAGACTGCATCTTTGTTTTGACAGACCTCTTCCATCATGAGTTTGATACGCGGCCAGACCTCGGCCCAACAGGCAGCTGCACTTTGCCCCAAGGCTAGAGGATGTCTTGGACCAAGAATAAGCCGATAACCATCATTATATATTTGTATTCTGTCATCCCCCCAAAAAATCACGGAAGGAAATTTTGAACGGAGGCATAATTGAACACTAGTTTTGAGCGTTTGCGGCCATTCTGCGATTGGTCCAAGCGGGGTGGTAGACCAATCTTTTTTTTCTACCAGCTGAAGCATAGAAGCTCCTGAGAAACTTGTAATGCCATTTCATTTCTCCCTATATTTTCAATTTATTTTTCAAATAAAAAAAAATGTTCTGATTAAAAAAATTTTTTGAAAAAATAAGCTGGAAGATTCTAGACTTTAAGCTATAATCGCTTGAGAATTTAAATGTGTTTAACATAATCGTTCCTTGTTTACATTTTTCACACATCTTGATTAATTGATCTAAATATATTTCGTGCAAACCTGTACCTAAATTATTTTAAATCAGTTTTCTTAAGGAAATATGAAGAAAGTTAAGGGACGCTGCGATGAAATTAAATGATGATCTTGTCAATCTATCCTTCAAACAAAAAAAATTCTGGCTGCTTAAAAAAATAAATCGTTTATCTATACTGGAATTGTTATTACCTCTTATCACGCATGAATTGAATAATGCACTTGGTTTGATGATGCTTGAATTAGAATCATCTTCTATGAATGCCATTTTGCAAAAAAAAATGGATCGCATTGCAGAATTAAGTTTTGCACTCCAACGTTATGCCATGCTTGAAAATAAACCTGGGAGCTTCCCACTTCATGATTGCTTAGAAGAAGCTCTTCAAATCAGCTCTCCTGCTCTAAAAAATAAAATTCTAATCAACCAAAAACGCTTAGGTCAACAGCTCCTCGTTGCTCATCATTTTTTTCAGTTAAAACAAGCCCTGATTAATATTTTTTTATATATCGCTGAACAGCATAAAAACACCCCGACTCTGCAGACTTTAAAAATAAGCACGAAACAAGATCAAACTCGTCTCAAACTTATTTTTCACATTCCAGGGGAAAAGCCAGGAAAACTATCTTCCAGTCTAGAACTGAGTCAAAAATTAATTGAAGAATATGAGGGAAAGATGATTATTGAAGCTTTTCCTAAAGCGAAATTAAAATTTAAAATGATTATTAGCCTGCCTAGAAATACTCCCTTGTCCCGGGTTTAGGCAGGTATTCTGCAGACTTTTCCACCCTCAGTTCTGAAATATTACAGAAACATTTCATTAGATCTCAGAAAAAACCCATTAAACAGAAACCTTTAATCTGATCCTGTTAATTATCATTAATCACTTATTACAGGAGAACTTTTATGACAGCTACTACACAAGACAGCGGCACAACAACTCAAGAAAATGAACTGGTACAAGCTTTAGCAAAGGCAGAACATGAATTTAGAGAACAGGTTGATCATTTATATAAGATTACCACCATTGCTCTGACAACTGGGACTGCAATAACGGTTTTCTTTTTTCCGCCTGCTGCCTTTGTCGGTGCCGGCCTGGATCTGATCTTAGCCTTAATCCATCACTATGACAAAAAGCATGGTTATAAGTTAAGTCATGGTTTGGTGAACTTTGCTAACAAAATAAGGCAAGGCAAAGCTGCAGAGCTTTCTGGCGATGAAATCAGTATTTCAGTTAGCCCTCACTCTTCTGACAGACCTGCCTCAAGCAAAACTCTGGCTTTCACTCAGCCGGCTTCAAGCAAAACTCTTACTCTCGTTCAGCCGGAACCTCTAAAAATGAAAAAGAAGGTGCTGGGTTTACATAAGCATTCCTTTTTTTCACACAAGAAGAAGCTTAAAGCCCCCCTCGCAGCTCTACCCGCTGACAATTTAACAGAAAGCGCTCAGCTTAAAGCTGTCAGATAAGCCCTCGATCCACGCTCAAAAATTTTAAAAAGTGAACCTCTCCCGGACTCGGGAGAGCAGAGGGTAAGCGTGTTAAAGAGACCAGAAAGCTATTGCATTTATTAGCTATTAATCCCATAATCACCAAGACTTGAGCCCTTCATTTGTTAAATGGATTCCCATGCCATCTTTTGATCTCTTATTTGCTTGTCTACTTGCCTATTTGCTTGGCTCGCTCTCTACAGCCGTGATCGTTTGTAAATTAATGGGCTTAGACGATCCCCGTCGTCATGGTTCCAATAATCCCGGCGCGACCAATGTACTCCGTATCGGCAGTAAAAAAGCCGCCTTATTCACCTTAATCGGGGATGTTTTAAAAGGTATGCTACCGGTTCTTGCTGCAAAATATTATGGATGGAACAATTTAGCTTTAACGCTAGTCGGTTGCAGCGTTTTTTTGGGTCATTTATATCCACTTTTTTTCCGCTTTCAGGGAGGTAAAGGCGTCGCCACCCTCTTTGGCCTCACGCTCGCGCTTTCTTGGCCTCTTGGTCTTGCCCTCATTCTCACCTGGCTAGGGCTTGCTTTCAGTTTTCGCTATTCTTCGCTTGCGGCTATTGGCATGTCTCTCTGCGCCCCCTTTTATTCTTGGTATTTTATCGATCTTCATTCAGCTGGCATCATTAGTTTGATGAGCCTCCTCCTCATTATTCGTCATCGAGGAAATATTTTGAAATTAACAAAAGGAAGAGAGAATAAAATCGGAAATAAATAATTCACAGGCCCAAATTGTTCTCTATCCCGAAGGCAAGAATTCTTGCATTTTCGAATAAAAAAATTCAGAATGCGGAGAGTTTAAAATTTGTTTGGGTGAAATCATATGACAAAAACAAAATTAAGCAATTTGTCTGCTAGTCTTAAAAAACAGATCGTGACTGAAACGCTTGACCGCCATAAACGAACGAGTGGCACCTTAAGCGACTATGTACAGAAGAGTAAAAAACCCGTCACGGCCATGGCAGAAGCCACCTTAAGGCATTGTAATGGCGGCGCCACACTACAAGCAGCCTATTGGCTTAAAAATCATTTGGATAGCGGTGGCAAACTTGCAATTACCATAGCCGGTGCTTTAAGCTCCTTTCAAATCGGCGTCATGCTCTCTGAGCTCATTCGCCAGGATAAGGTCCATCTCATTTCCGCAACTGGTGCAAACCACGAAGAATCTTATTACCGCTATGTTGCCCATTCCTATTATGCCTATATTCCAAACTATGGTGAATTAAGCGGCGACCAAGAAGCAGAACTACGCGATGCCGGCTTACGACGAATCACCGACACCTTCTTGCCCGAAGAAGAAGGCGTGCGCATTATGGAACCTGAATTCCTTAAAATGTGGCAAAATGCTCAGCAAAAGGGTGAGCGCTATTTTCCCCATGAATATTTCCGAAAATTGTTTTCAGAAAACTTAATTCAGCCCGATCCAGAAGCCAATCCCGACGATTGCTGGACCTATGCCGCTTATAAAAAAGATATTCCCATTGTTGTTCCGGGTTTTGAAGATTCCACCATGGGCAATATTTTTGCGAGTTATACCTACGAAGGAAAATATCGTCAAAAGCCAAAGGTTCTCTTAGACCAAAATATTATGAAAACCGGTCTCGAATATTTTACCTTTCTTTATGACTGGTACATGGAAGCTTCAAAAGCTCATCCGGTTGCCTTTCTACAACTCGGCGGCGGCATTTCTGGCGATTTTCCAATCTGTATTGTGCCCTCACTCAAACACGATTTGCATTTACCAAAAATCCGCGATTGGGCTGGCTTTATTGAAATTGGTTCTTCGCCGATGTCCTATGGCTCTTATTCCGGTGCCGGCGGCAAAGAAAAAATCACCTGGGATAAGCTCTCTACGCAGAGTTATTATCAAATTATTCAGAGTGATGTCACCGTGGTCTTTCCTTGGATAGCGGCTATTTTATTGGGATTATAAATAGCAATTGGATTTGGGGCTTTGGTCATAGACTTTGGTCATCCTGAGGCGCTGTCGTCCTGAACGAAGTGCGCTGTCATCCTGAACGAAGTGCGTTGTCGTCCTAACGAAGTGCGTTGTCATTCTGAACGAAGTGAAGAATCTCTGTCTTCAAGGCACTGAGATCCTTCACTTCGTTCAGGATGACAGCGTCTCAGGATGACAGCGCCTCAGAATGACAGCGCCTCAGGCAGCAACTTACTAATTAGCTAATAATACCTTAAGGTTTGCATGAGAAACTATGAAAAAGGATGTTTTATCTAAATGGATTTCTACCTATGCACAACCGTAATACTTCCAAGAACGAAGCTTTTAAAACGCTCGAAATTCCAGAGAGGGATTTTTTTCTATCAAGCAATCCCGAAGAAAAGCTAAATAAAGTCTATAAAGAAAAACTAAAGGAAAAGCATCCAGATAAAGGCGGAAATACAGCTGATGCACAAGAGCTAACAAATGCTCGTGACATTCTACGTAGCCTTTTACCTCGTTCGAAAGCAATAGAAGTGGAAAATTTAGCACTTCAGTCAGCAGTCTTAAATTCTAATCCTGAAGCTTTAAGAAAATTGCTATACGAAGAAAGGGCTAATCCTCATATGGAGGTACAGTACGGAAGTGTTGGTAGAAATCTTATAGGCTGTCCGAAAAGCAAAGGGCCGCTTATTTTTATGGCCATTTTTAATTATTGCAATGAAAAAGAACCAAAAGAAAATAAAGAAAACCAACTGGCCGTCATACGAATCCTGGCAGAAAAAACCGTCTTAACTAGCATTAATAATTTAGACGATACGCCCTTTGACATGGCTGTGAATTTTAATGATCTCGATGTGTTTAACATCTTATTAGAGAGCACAGCTAGGCAAGAAATATTCAATAACAATAATAATTTTTGGTGCTCTCTCTTTATTTCCGCTTTAAGAAAAGCGCTTCTTAAGCATAATTATGAACTTGTTAATGCTTTATCGAACCATTCTTCTTTTAATCCCTCAGCTCAGGCAAATAACGAAGCAGGGATCCAAACGAATCTCTTCATGTTGATTTGTGAGCTCGATTTTCTTTCGGCGGGGGTGAAGAGTGAGATTGAAGTAAGAGAAGAAAGGCTTGCCGCTTTTATTGATCATTTTTTAATCGATAATAAAATTGATATCAATCTTGCAAATGCAGCAGGGGAAACCGCCTTTGATGTGGCTCTAAAGCGAGGCTCCCCCGCTGTTGCTAGCACTTTAATAAACTATTTAATATCTAAACTTGAACCCACTAATAACGAGAGTGAAGTCTTAAGAAAGACTAGGCTAGAGCTTGTGGAGGCCGCCCAGGAAGAGGTGGCTGATCTTAAAAAAGAAGCAAGCCACGACCCAGCTTTATTTCCTGAGAAGCTAAAAAAACTCAATAAGCTTGTTCAGCTTACGCTAACAGCAGCAGAGGCGCCCTCACCAGAAACTATCTCCCCTTTAAAAACCGCCCTTGATGAATACCGAACCAAAAATGTTTTTAGCAAAAGGCTTTGCGGCGCCTTTTGTACTTTCGTCGGCCTTCTGATCGGTATTTGCGGTCTACTTAGCGCACCTGCTAGCTTTGGAGCCAGCCTGAAATTTATTGTTCCAGCGAGTTCTTTAGCTGGTGTTGGGGTCACCTTATTTTATTCTAGTCGGGAACGACGGTTGGCAAGAAAATATGATCAATGGCTAGAGAAACTAGAAGAAAAACAGCCACAAACCCAACAAGAACGAGGAATTCAGCCTAGCTTGATGCAAGAAATGAAATCACCCTAAGAACAAGCCAAGTCTTCCAAAGACCAGCGCGGATAAACCCTAATTTTCAAATCCGCATCCTTTTGACCTGCCAATAAGCGTTGGCAGCCAGCATAAGCAATCATCGCTCCATTATCCGTACAAAACTCAGGACGCGGGAAATAAACCGCTGCGCCTTCCTCTATCACCATTTTTTGTAAAGCCACTCGCAAAGCCTGATTGGCCCCTACCCCACCAGCAACAACCAAGCGCGACAAGCCCGTCTTTTGCAAGGCCCGGCGACATTTCACCATTAAAGTCTCAACCGCCGCTTCTTGAAAAGCCAGTGCAAGATCTGCCCGTCTTTGTTCATTTAAAGCCTCTTGCTCTATCATCCTTAGGGCATAGGTTTTCAGGCCGCTAAAACTGAAATCCAGCCCCGGTTTAGCAAGCATCGGTCTTGGAAATTGGAAGCGCTCCGGCCGCCCCTGCTCTGCTAATTTAGCTAAGGCCGCACCACCCGGATAACCTAGACCCAAAAGCTTCGCCGTCTTATCAAAAGCCTCGCCGACAGCATCATCGACTGTTTCGCCAAGCACCTGATACTGTCCTAGATTTTTCACCGCAATTAAAAGCGTATGACCACCGGAGACGAGCAAAGCCAGAAAAGGATAGGCAGGCGGATTTTCTTCCAATAAAGCAACCAATAAATGGCCTTCTAGATGATGAACCCCAACTGTCGGCAGCTTCCAAGCCCAACCCAGGGTACGCCCAACGGTCGCCCCAACCAATAAGGCGCCCATTAAACCCGGACCTGCCGTATAAGCTATACCTTGGACGGCCTTCTCTTCTATTCCAGCCTTTTCTAGGGTTTCAGCAATGAGCGGCATAATTTTGCGAATATGATCCCTTGAAGCTAACTCCGGGACGACTCCCCCATAGGGGGCATGAATAGCGACTTGGCTGTATACTTTATGACTAATTAGACCCGCTACCGCATCGTACAGGGCGATTCCTGTATCATCACAGGAAGTCTCAATCCCGAGGACAAGCATTGCTTTGCTTTTCTTCTGATTTACCATTAGAATCTAGCCCCGTTCGTTTAAATATCTTAATGGAGACACATACACAACATGCCAAGCGTTCGTATTAGAGAAAATGAAAACTTTGAACTCAGCCTCAGACGCTTTAAGCGTCTTTGCGAGAAAGCCGGTATCTTATCGGATTTAAGACGACATGAATACTATGAAAAACCGACCTGGAAGCGTAAGCGAAAGAAGGCTGCAGCGGTAAAACGCTACCAGAAGAAACTCTTACGAGAAAGATTGGCACTCGAAAGAGATCGTCAGCCCCAATCTAAGTAAAACCCATCAGCAAAAAGTTTTTCGCGAAAATGGGTTTTGAGATGAGAGACCTGAATATCCACAAAGGAGCGTATAATGACTTCAACCATGAAGGTACAAATATCGGAAGATATGAAAGCAGCTATGCGGAGTCACGAGAAGGAACGCTTGGGTACCATACGCCTCATTTTGGCCGCCTTGAAACAACGCGAAGTGGATGAACGCATCACCCTGAGTGATGAACAAATCATCACGATTCTCGATAAAATGATTAAACAGCGTCGCGAAGCGATCGCCCAATATGAGGCCGGTGGCCGTCCTGAGTTAGCTGCTAAGGAACAAGAAGAAATTCGTGTTATTCAGCATTATCTGCCTTCTCAACTGAGTGCAGCTGAGCTAGATAGCCTCATTGCAGCAACCATTCAAGAAGCAGCTGCTCACTCTGCTCGCGATATGGGCAAGGTCATGAGCTTGTTAAAACCAAAGATTCAAGGACGAGCAGATATGACGCTTGTCAGCGCTAAGGTAAAAGACAAACTAGCTGCGCTCGCCTAATCCCTATGGCTGAGCATATCCCCAAAGCTTTCCTCGAGCTCGTTTTGCAACGAACAGACTTGATCGCTTTGGTCGATACCCGAATTCCACTACGAAAAAAAACAGGAAGTAATTTTTTTGCTTGCTGTCCCTTTCATAATGAAAAAACAGCTTCTTTTTCTGTTAGTCAAACCAAGCAATTCTATTATTGCTTTGGCTGTGGCGCCCATGGCAATGCCATTGATTTTTTAATTAACTATGATCGTTTAAGTTTTCCTGAAGCCGTCGAAGCCTTGGCAAAGCAACTGGGCTTAAGTGTTCCCCATTCCAAAACCCAGGAAAAAATGCTTTCTCTTCAGCATCTTTATGCGGTCCTAGAAAAAGTGAAAACTTTTTACCAGACCCAACTCAAACAAACGCCCTTCGCAGAAGCCTATTTCAAAAAAAGGGGGCTCAGCGAAGAGATGATTCAAACCTTTCATTTAGGTTATTCCCCCCGAGGTGATGTTCTGCTATCAAGCTTTGGTAAAACGCCCCAAGGCTTAAAAGAGCTGCAAGATACGGGAGTCGTCATCCAAAAAGAAAATAAATATTACGACCGCTTTCGGGAACGTATTCTCTTTCCCATCCAAGACCGCCGTGGCCGTTTTATTGGCTTTGGCGGCCGCATTCTCGACCAAAGCGAGCCCAAATATCTTAACTCGCCTGAAACTGTCCTCTTTCAAAAAGGGCATGAACTCTATGGTTTGTATCAGGTATTGAAGGTAAATCGCCAATTGCTGCGCTTGCTGGTGGTGGAAGGCTATATGGACATGATCGCACTGTATCAACATGGCCTGACCTATGCCGTTGCAACGCTGGGCACGGCTATCACCGCTTATCAGATACAAGCGCTCTTTCGTTATACGCCTGAAATTGTATTTTGTTTTGATGGCGACAATGCCGGACGACGAGCAGCCTGGCGAGCCCTGCAAGTAATCTTTCCCCACATGCCAGACAATGTGCAATTCCGATTTATGTTTCTTCCGGAGGGCGAGGACCCTGATTCGATGGTTCGAAAAGAGGGAAAACTAGCCTTTGAAAAAGGCATTCAGGATTCACAAACGCTCTCACAATATTTTTTTCATAGTTTGGCCTTGGATCTTGATTCATCTACCCTTGATGGCAAAACGCGCTACCTTAAAACAGCCTTAGATCATATTAAAAATCTACCTGAAGGGATTTTTAAACAGAGCCTTTTAAATGAATTAGGCGAAAAAACAAGGACAGATGTGAAAGCTTTGCTCTCTCCTACAGCGGTCAAAACTGCAGCCCCTGCGGCTCCGAGTAAAAATAAAGGCCAACGTTCTTCCCTACTACGCTTTGCCCTTGCCTTGCTCGTCCAACATCCTGAATTAGCACAAGAGGTTAAGGAACCCCTGATACTCGAAGAAGCAGCAGGGACTGCTCTTTTTAATAAGCTGGTCGCTCTCGCCAAGGAACATCAGCCAACTAATTCTGCTCTACTTTTCGAACTACTACGTGGACAACCGGAAGAAAAATGGATTGCAACCTTAAGCCAAGAAGAGCTTGCTATCCCTGTTTCGGGCGTAAAATTAGAATTTCAAGGAGCCCTCAAACAGCTAGGCAAGCAAGCTAAAAATCAAACCGTGAAAAAGCTGCTCGAAAAAAGGCGACTGCTCGGGATTTTGCCCGGCGACGAGGAAACAAGGCTCAAAGACTTGATTTTTAATAAAAATACTGAAAGTTAAAGCCTTTCATTTTTGCCTCTCTTCTTGAATTTTCTTCTCTAAAACAACTAGCTAATTTTAGCTAAAATTCGCTATAATATCTGATTCAGCAGGCCCCTTATATCTATATACGGATTACCCATGGCTCAAGAATCTCGTCGATCGCGTTTAAAAGACTTAATTGCTCGCGGCAAAGAACAAGGCTACCTTACTTATACTGAAGTCAATGAATTTCTTCCCGCCGATGTCGGTGGTGATTCTGAAAAAATCGATGATGTCATTACTATGATTAATGACATGGGCATCCGCATTTCAGAAGGCGCTCCTAATGCCGATGAATTAATGATCTCTTCTTCTGGCGATGCCGCAGAAACCACCACTACAGAAGAAGCTGCCATCGTAGATGAATTAGGCCGCACGACGGATCCTGTTCGTATGTACATGCGCGAAATGGGCAGCGTTGAATTGCTCTCTCGCGAAGGTGAAATCGCTATCGCCAAACGCATCGAGGAAGGCATCAATCAAATGCTAACCACCCTCGCTTCCCAGCCCCAAATGATTGCTGAGGTACTGAACGACTACGACCGCGTTGAAAAGGGTGAAATTCGCTTAAGCGATGTGATCGCCGGCTACATTGAACCTGACATCACCGAAGAAGATGAAGAAGAGGGTGGTGAAGCTGACAAAGAAATAAAAGCAAAAGAAGTGAAACCGCTTATCAAACCGCCGGCTAAAATTACCAAAGCACCTACGAAAGAAACGCCCGCGAAAGAAATAATAGACGATGAGGACGAAGAAGCGAGCGCTGCCGGTGAAGGGGAAACAGACATCTTCGACGAAGAAGCCGGTCTCGATCCCGAAGTAGCTCGTGAGCGCTTTACAGAACTTCGCCAACGCTATGTTGCAACGCTTGCTTCTGAAAAAAAGCTAGGTCCTAAACATAAAAAAACCCTAGCCAAACGCGAAGACTTAGCAAAATATTTCATGGAAATTAAGCTTTCTCCACGCCAATTTAATAAACTATCCAAAAAAATGCGTAGCCTCCTTGACGAAATTCGCTCTCAGGAACGCGCTATTATCGATCTTTGCGTTAATAAATGTAAAATGCCGCGCAAATTATTCATTATGACCTTCGTTGGCAATGAAACAAATTTAAATTGGATTGGCCAACACAAGGGCAAAAGTCATTACGATTATCTACAAAAATATCGAGATGATATTGAACGTCCCCAGAAAAAACTGATCGCCCTGCAAGAACAGATGAAGATGACGATTAGCGAAATCAAAGAAGTAAATCGACGTCTCTCGATTGGCGAAGCAAAAGCTCGTCGCGCTAAAAAAGAAATGGTAGAAGCTAATCTCCGCTTGGTTATTTCTATTGCTAAAAAATATACTAATCGCGGCTTGCAATTTTTGGACCTGATTCAGGAAGGTAATATTGGTTTGATGAAAGCAGTCGATAAATTTGAATATCAACGTGGCTATAAATTTTCAACCTATGCAACTTGGTGGATTCGCCAGGCCATCACACGTTCCATCGCTGATCAAGCTCGAACCATTCGTATTCCCGTACACATGATCGAAACCATCAATAAGCTGAATCGTATTTCACGTCAAATCTTGCAATCTACAGGGACAGAAGCCACGCCCGAAGAACTCAGTAAGCAAATGAGCCTGCCAGAAGACAAAATCCGCAAGGTACTGAAAATTGCCAAAGAGCCTATCTCCATGGAAACCCCCATTGGCGATGATGAGGATTCCCATTTAGGCGATTTCATCGAAGATTTGAATACCATTTCGCCGATCGATGCCGCCACCAGCAGCAGCCTGAACGAGTCCATTCGCCGTATCCTCGGCTCTCTCACCCCTCGTGAAGCCAAGGTTTTACGCATGCGCTTCGGTATTGATATGAATACCGATCACACCTTGGAAGAGGTCGGTAAGCAATTTGATGTCACCCGTGAACGTATCCGCCAAATTGAGGCCAAGGCCTTACGCAAACTCCGTCATCCCTCTCGCTCTGAATTGTTAAGGAGCTTTTTGGAAGAGCAGGAATAAGTCAGGCCTATATTTTTCTTGACCCTCTCATCAAGTCACCCCCATCCAGCTCTATCCGTAGGAGAGAAGGATAGATTCAAGCTCAAAGGAATAAGTAATTAGTAGAAACTTGCTTTACTTCTTTATATACTTCTAGGCCAACCTTCTTGGGGCCCATAGCTCAGTTGGTTAGAGCAGGGGACTCATAATCCCTTGGTCCTAGGTTCAAGTCCTAGTGGGCCCACAAATAGAATCAAAAGCTTACGAGGGTTCGCGAGCCCTCGCCTAACTCATAAAAATAAAATGTAACCGATCTGTAGATTAAATCCGAGGATCCCTTAGTGCAAAGAATAGATAGAATAGATAAACACATAAGAGATAATCTTAGACTGAATGCTTTCTTTCAAGACTCTACAACCAATTTCAACCGAACTTTGTATTATTTTCATCAAAATGCTGCTGCCATCCGCAATCGTGATATCAATCGCATAAAATATCTGTGTGAAGAACAAGCCGTTGTATATAATCTTGATGAATCAGGTCATAAAACCTTACTCGATATTGGATCTGATGAAGAAAATGAAGATGAAGCACTCATTGAAATAGTTACTCTCCTTCTAAAACAAAATCACAGTGAAAAACTTCTCAGGACCGATTCTTCAGTTCTCGATCTCTTGGCTAAGAGAGGACATCGTAGGCTGCTTGAGCTTGTCATTAATCACTATAACCAGTCTCATTTAGATACATTAAAAAAGTTATTACCTAATGCTTTGATAACAGCTGCTTGTTATAATCAGGTTGAAATTCTGCATTTTTTACTCGATTTTCATCCTGATATTTACGATAAACGCACTTTAAATAGAGCTTTTTATTATTCTATAATAAAGCAAAATGAAAATGGCTCAGATAATATTGATCGCCTTTTGAAAAAAGGCGCTGAAATTAATAAAGATCTTGTAGAAAATCTTTTTTACACTGTTGAACAGGTAAACATGGATGAAAACCTGTATCTAAAACTATCATTATCAGATCAGCAGAAATATTCTGATTTTTTATTCCTTTTATTATTCAATAAAGGGGAGGGGCGTGATTGGAAAAAAGCTATCAAAATGGCCAATGTTTGCTTGCCTTTAATCCCTTATCCAGAATTTCAAAAGATTTTGGGGAAATTGAATCTAACTTATGACGCCATTTCTGAAAAAGATTTTCCTGTTCTGAGCAAAGCGTTAGAGCGCATACCTCGGGGCTTGCAAAAAATAAAACTAAGTGAGTGGCACTCACGAAATGCTTTTCAAGAATTGGTATTACTTTTACAACCACATATCAAAAAGAGTAACCTGCGCATATTAAACCTATCCCAGACAGGGATTGATCGTGACGACATGAAACACCTAGGCAGTTTTCTCCAGCAGTACAAACAACTAGAAGAATTGTATCTGAATCACAATCCAATAGGAGGAAAGCACATTTGGCGCTTCTCTTCTCGAAAATCCGGCGTTGAACAACTTACTGAAGCCTTGCATAGTTATCCAACCTTGCGAAAATTAAGTTTAAATAATGTAGGATTGGATAAGTTAGATAGTCTAGCCTTGATTAATCTAATGGATTCCCTGACGGCATTCTTTGAACTACAATTTGAAGAAGGTAACAGGTGGTTAGAGGAAAAAAACAAAAGCCTCTATTCAGAGATTGAGAAAATGATGCAACATGCACGCGATCGAGCAGAATTATTAGGATACCCTTTACCTCCTGATGATGCACCATCATGGCAAGCTAAACTGAAGCAGGTAAGCAATTATTATATTGCACCCATTCCCACTGAAGAAAGGAAAGAAGATGAAGAAGAAAGAGCTAATTCACTTCAACAACAAGAAGCTTTAGCTGAAAATTCTAACCAACCGAAAAAGGAAGGAAGCTGGCAGGAGCTATATGATTTAACACGTGAGATAATTGAAGCATTTGTTCCTGGAAGCCCAAGACAACGCTTTATCGAGGCCAAAGAAAAACAACATCAACCTTTAAGTCACTTTGAAGGGTTACAATGGCGAGCATTACATGCACAAAAAAGATTAAAGGAACTGATACTGCCAATTGAAAATAACCCTGTGCAGGAATTTAAATTAATCACTGAAATACGGGATATTTGGGAAGACTTTATTATTGGCGACGAATTAAACGCATACATTTCATCACAACTAAATAGCGTATCAGAAACACCAGATCAAATACCAACGTCCACTCGCAAGGATGAATCTGACACTATTCCCATCGTACCTGAATTTTTTAAAGATTGGCTGAAAGTGTGCATGGCTGCGTATGAGAAAAATCGCTTACAGCAATTGACTGCACCAACTTTACCACCGCCTGAATTCCCCGAATGGCCGGACGAGTTAAATTCTGTTGGAGCGCGTTGGTTTCATGCACAGTTCCACTGGACCTTACATGCTTTATGGATAGCGAGTGGTGCTATTCATAGCAAAGTGATACCAATTGGTACTCCCTTGACAAAGCGAGAGCAAGTCGAGAAACAGGCAAGAGAAGCTTTTTTGCATGCACTTTTAGCGGTTCCTGCTATAGGAGAACTGGGTCACGCCTTATTTCATGGAGTAAAAGCATTTCATGCGCTGGGGAATTTAGGCATACTTCCCGAAGTAGCGCATACGATCGAATTTATGGAAGATATACCTCCTGTGCATCATTTTTTTCATTCGCTAGGTAAGATTCCGCGTAGGACATTTGAGAGCTTCAGTAAAAAACGGTGGCTTAATACAGATGAACGATTGGAGAATTTCTACAAGAGTTTTGCTGGGCAAGAAGATTTCAATGCTAAGGTAAGTGGTATCATTAATAAGTTTATTCATCACTTTGGGTCGCAACTGAAGCAATTAGACCCCACAGCAGCGGGACAATTAGGCCACGCCTGTGCACAACATCTAGCGCAAGCTTTGATGCTCGGATTATTGCGTGGGTCCCCCACCTTATCCTTAGAACGGTTTATCTCATTAAGTTTTCGCTGGCTAACCTACATCCCTATGGAATCTGCGCCTTGGTTAGAGCTCAGTACAGAAAGCCGCCTATCCGCTGATACTCTATTACGAGGTGCCGGCTTACAAGGCCAAGTAAATAATCAACGAGTCACTTTTTATTGGTCTGCGTCTACCATAGAATCATTGGATACCTACCGCCGTTACCAATGGCAAACACATTTCCCCTATCAAGTAGATGCGGCACGAATGGGATACCGTCTAGCAGATGAACAGGAGGTCAATCAATTAAACAGCCAATTGCAAGCGGAAATACCAGAGGGTAATGCGACTGAAATCATCTTAGGCCAAGAAACTGGAAAACAAATTGCACGCTTATCCTGGCAAGTGGATCCGCAAGTATTAGCTGCTTTACGGAAGCAGGGGATTACATCAGTAACAGCAGTTCCAGGTCTGTGGAGACCCGCGGATGTGCGAATTAGAGTGTTGGAGGAAACAGCGGAGGCTCTGGGGGAAACAATTAAGGGTCAAGCGAAAACTATTGAGGGTCAGGGGGAAACAATTAGGGGCCAAGGGGAAACCATTAAGGATCAAGGGGATGAAATTAAAAAAATTAAAAAAGCACTAAACATAATTAAAAGACTCCATTCTAAAAATAATGAAGAACAAAAAGAAAAGCAAGCCCAGAATCATGCCACTATGTTTCATAGTAAACCAACTTTCATCCATAACAGGAAGCATCCCCCTAAAAAGAAGTTTCAAAATACATCCTTTAAAATGATGCAAATACCGAGGAGGAAATAAATTATTCGCAGCAGTAAAATACTTCAGAGGCAACGGGCTGATGATGCAAAAAATGAAGCAGGCAATCACATCCTTGCCTGGATGGAAGGCCCTGGAGATTTATTAGAATTCTCGTTAAGCTTTCTGTCAAAAGATGATCTCCTCAATGTCACTAAAGTAAACAGACGAATGAATACCTTTGCCTGTTCGCAGTTACTCTTTCGCTATTTAATAACTCATCCACAGCGTCTTCAAGAAAACAGCTTATCAAACCGATTAATGTCGGCAGCGCTATTGGAACAGGAACCTGACCGTAGTCTAGTAACTCAGTATTTTAATGATCGCTTTCGTGGTAATAACCTGAATCTGCTCACGCAATACCAAGCCGCTCGGAATCGCCTACTTGAGGAAAGTTGGGTACATTGCGAAGAAGAAATAAAACAACTTTTTTATCCGGAGATAACTCAAGGTTGGCTTCAATTAGAAGCTCGTGCCTTGGTTCATTTAGCGAAGACAGCAATACCTGCTTACCGAAGAATCCTCGAAAAAGCAGAGCAATCTCTACTGCAATTGATCTCCGCAGATGAAGATGAAAATGTGGAAAATATTATTTTAAAAAATTTGCCGCTACCTCCTAAACAGCCTATTGAATCTTACTGGAACTTGAAGAGATTTTTTGACCGCGTCCATTTTATTGAAGAAATATGGTCCGATATGGTTTTACTCAACAGTATTTTAACCGGGCTAGTTTCGTGGCAACGCCCCAATCTAAATCGGCGAATCATTCGTAGCTTTAATAATGTGACAATGACCGAGAATATCACTCCAAGGGCTGTACTTTTCATTTGCAGTTTAGATAATTTTCGTACAGAACTTTTAATTAAAAATCCGAACTTATTTACCTACTTTAATAGTTTATCGCCAGATGCGCTTGTTTTTGCAGTAAGACACAAAGGTGTCAGGCTAGATCACCATGATCTGGACTTTTTAAAAGCAGTTGTTCGTTCAGCCGAGCTGCGCGAACGTCTATCTGGTTGTCACTATGTGGAAATGGTGAGTGTAGAAGATGCAATACACCCAGAAAAAACAATAGTGCTTGCTAAGGCTGGTGTCGTCATTTTATCGGTGCCAGAAATCATCGACAAATTGACAGATGAAGATTTATTAATTTTAATGCGAGGTGCTTGGAAAGAAACACCACAGTTATTGCAGGATAATCCAGCGCTCAAAAAAAGAATGACGGGGTCTGTGTGGTCTGAGCTTGCAAAAGAATCGCCTCATTATCGTGAATTTGTTTTAAATGATGAAAAAATATATAAACTACTATCAACTTCGCAATTGAGTCATATAAGAAAACTAAATTTTATAAGGCCTGAGCCTAGCTATCTTTCCCTCCCGTATCTTCCACCTCCCAGCCTTCCCCCGATAACACAACAATTACAATCATCCACTCGCCTACCGGAAGAAAAACATCAACCTCCAGAGGCGCGCCATAACAGATTGGAACAGTCCCTGAAAATTACATTGGCTGTAGCTACCACGTTGCTCATTGCCGGAACCGCCACAGGTGTTGCAACATTTCTTGCTCCTCATTTATTGGCAGTAACTATAGGTCTTTTAGGAGCCGCTTTGCTAACCTTCGGTGCTTATGGCTTGATAAAATGCTACAGCCATGGCTTTTTTTCATCTTCTGCCCCAGCATCTATTCCGACACCGTCTAGGCCCACTAGAGGTTTGAGGCGCAGTGGAACCCATTAGGAAATAAATTAATATCGGCAGCGCTATCGGAACAGGAACCTGGCCGTAGTTTAGTAACCCGATGTGCTCTCATGTAGGGCGTCTTTGCGCGTGGGTCAATACCTTGTGCAGCTTCACTTAAAATAGCAAGTGCCCTATCTCTGGCCTGTGTGGGGGTTATAACGCCAACCCTGCTGATCTGGATTCGTTTGCCTCGATCATATTCACACATGTATAACAACTTGCCACTAATGTTTACCCGAATCATAAAACCTGTTAATTTATCGTCACGGACATCATAAGGTTTTTTGCCTGGTTTTAGTTGAGATAACAATGAGCTATTGATAGTTACTTTCACGTTAAGCCTTATAAAATGAAGTGCAAATGAAGTGAAAACGTAGTGTATAACAAGGCATATGAGTGAACAACAATAAATAGAGAGTTCTTTATAAGCTACTGTAAAAATAATAAATTTATTTATATAGCCGCACTAAGACACATGGTGATTCGTTTAGGTATCGGACTCATAATCCCTTTGGTCCTAGGTTCAAGTCCTAGTGGGCCCATTGAGGTGAGAGGGTCAAGTGCCGCCTTAAAGCACAAGAACTTTCCACCTTTAATTTAAAGTCAAATTTTTTGTACCTCAAGATGGCACTTGACCCCTGACGAAACTCCCGCTATACCTCTAGGCGGGAGTGGTTCATTAGGAAAACCCTATAAGGAAATTGAGGCCTGTCATGCATAGTCATTTAGTATTTAATTTATTTCAACCCCATCCCAAGGATTCAAAAAAGAAATATCTCCATCAACTCGATCTAGCCGCGGAGGAGTATTTTTCGAAAGCAAGTCCTCAAAAAATTCCTTCCGTAACAAGCTTAGATGATTTATTAAAAACGAGCTTTATTGTAGCAGAACAACATTATCATATCTCACCAAAATCATTTTTAATTAGCAACATGTCCTTATTAAAAAAAGCGGGGTTTAATACTTTATTCATGGAAGCTTTATATGTTGAGCATCAATCAGCATTGGATAATTTTTGCTTGCAATCGGATTCTCCCCCCTTGACTAATAAAGTAAGAGAGCATTTAGCTAACTTAGATGGCAATAATTTTTATCAACCCAATCAACATATCTATGATTTAAGCAAACGATGGCAAGCCAACAATTACTCTGCGCTTATTCAAGCTGCCAAACAAGCAGGAATCCGGGTAGTTGGAATTGATACAAAAAAAATGCATACTTTTGCTCTAGAAAATATGCTTAAAGATCTTATCCAATTTGCACCCAAACGTATTAAATATATGAACTTCATGGCTGCTCATATCATTAAAGAGATAGAAAGCAATACTAAATTAAATGAAAAATGGCTATTTTTAACGGGCGCTTTTCACGCAGCAACATTAGATCCAGCCTTCCCTGGGATGTCTGAGCTTTTGAGTGTACCCTCTGTTTACATTGAAGACACCGAGGGATTTACCTTAAATCAACAAATTCTGTATAATGTGTCACTTTCTACAGAGAAACTTTGCCCTGCCGATAAAAAACAGGTTGTCGACGTTTTTCCTGTGAAGGAAATAACTTTTCATGTTTACCTTACAAACAATCCATTTAAAGATATTTTCTTACTTCATTCGCCAACAATTTCAAATTGGCTTGAATGCAAAGAGGATCAGTCTGTTTTTACTGAGAATCAGTTTAACGAGGCTGTAAATAATTACCTAATATATAAAAATAAATATATGGGATTGCGTTGGTTTAAGGCTAGTTGCGAATCACGAAAAACTATACATAACATTATTTTGGCAGACAATGGACAAGAAAGATCGGCAATAGCCAAGGACTATATTACCAGAAACCCTAGAAAGGCATTTTCCTTGCAGCTACAGAAGACCTTTGGAGGGGGTCAAGTGCCACCTTGAGGTACAAGAACTTTCCACCTTTAATTTAAAGTCAAATTTTTTGTACATTAAGGTGGCACTTGCCCCCTGCGTTCGAAAATATTATCGCGACATCTATTCACCTGAGAAAAGCGACGACGAAATCAATACAGCCTCACAAATGGCAAAGGCTTATGTTAAAAAGCTGCTTGCCGAGCAGGACGAGTCAGCTTAAAGAGGCCTGGCCAAAATATGGCCTTATTCGCTATCTTTAAAGCACTTCTTTTTATTGACAGTTATGTTATAATATAAGTGCAATTTATATGTTTTAAAGGTATATTATGCACAAGAAATATAATTATCCTCTAAATTCTAACGAGCAACTAAAATCCTTAGGCGGTTTAGCTGCCCGCCTTATCGGCACTTTATACAGCCGAAATCGGCCAATATTTCATTTTAATGAAGCAGAAGAAATATTAAAAGGTCGTGCAGCGGCGGCGAATGTGCTCACACAACTTATTAAACATAAGGTGATAACACGGCTAAAGCCCGGCACCTTTCGTATTATTCCCTTTGAACTGGGTTTTGAAAAAGAATATTTAGGCAACCCTTATATTGTCGCACACGAACTAATGGTTCATACACGTTCAGGCACAATTGATGAATATTATATTTCTCATGGCTCGGCTTTTGATTTACATCAAATAGTAACTCAACCACAATTCATTATTTACGTCAGCTCCCCTAGAATGTTGCGTTCTAGAATTATACAAGGCACAGAATTTCGGTTTGTCCGCTGCAAAACCAAAGACCTTTTCGGTTTAACAGACCTCTGGGTCGATAAAAATGAGAAAGTAAGGGTGAGCGATTTAGAGCGTACCTTGCTAGATGGTCTAAAACAACCTGAGTATTGTGGCGGCATATCCGAAGTTGCCAAAGGATTTACTATAAAACAGGATTCAATTGATCCACAAAAACTTGTTGAACATGCCAAAAAATTAAATGTAGGTTCAGTTATCCGAAGGCTTGGGTATTTAATGGAGCTTTATAACATTGGCACTACTACACATTGGGAACAACTGAGAAGTATGTTGACTCAGACATATCACCTGCTTGACCCTGATTTGCCCGCGGAGGGTAAACATGTAGCCAAATGGAGGCTTAGACTCAATGTCCCAGAAGAAGAATTACTAACCATAGGAAAAACATAAACATGATTCCACAAAGCCAAATTTCAAAACTTTCGAATCGATTATTGCAAGAGCTAGGTGGTAGACGTATTCCTGAAAATACCCTAGAAAGAGACTACTGCATTGCTTGGTTTCTGGTAGGACTGGCACGGACTCCCCTTCGTAATAAGCTTGCTTTTAAAGGCGGAACAGCTCTGCGAAGATGCCACTATCCAGCTTATCGATTTTCAGAAGACCTTGACTTTACTCTTTTAGAATCTCTTTCATTTGAGGCATTAAAAAAAGAATTAGAGCCAATATATGCCGAGGTAAAACAAGCTTCAAATATTACATTTAAATTTTCACGGGCAGATGCCACCTCACATCAAAATTGTTATACTTTCTATCTCAACTATGAAGGCCCTCTTCCTGTAACATCAACACTTAAAGAAATTAAAGTTGATGTGACAATTAGCGAAAAAGTCATCTTTTCACCTGCGGAGCTTGCTGTACTTAAAAGCCATGACGAATTTAGTGATCTCCCTGAAGGTGAAAAAATAAAAGTCTATTCTCTGCCTGAAATAGCGATTGAAAAAACGGTGGCACTCCTTGATAAAGCCAGAACTGAGCCCCGTGACTTATATGATCTTTGGTATTTAACAAAAGAAAGCGGCCAGGTTGATCTTAGAGATTGCCTGGAAGGAATAGGTGAAAAGCTAGCTCATCGCCGCAAAAACCTTGAAGAAGTGCGCGATGAATTCGACAAGAAAGAAGCTCGGCTTAAGACAACATGGCAAAAAAGACTTGCAACACAAATGACCGCCTTACCTAAGTTTGATGAAGTTTATCGCGCCGTGAAAAGGGTATTAAGAGAAGCACAGATTACTTGAAAGCATTACATAGAACTGAGTATAATTTTCACAACTCAGCAATTCCCCAACCTATACAATTAAACAGGGTGTATTAGATTTAGTTATTTGCACTTCATATGAGGGACATCAATATCTCCGAGCAAGAGAAGGGAGCCCCGTTAATGGTAGCCTTGATAAACTTGTTGTAAAAGAAAATAAAAAAAATCGTCAAATCCAAATAAAGACAGCAGATACAGAACCTGCGATACTTTCTTAGGCTGTTTATGTTCTTTTTTATTGTTGCCGAAATTCCACCGCTTTCTATTCAAACCAAATAATCTTTCCAAACAAAAATGTCGGAGAAGTTGATATGCAAAAAATATTAATAGTTTTTGTTTTCTTATTTGTTAGCTTCACAGAAGTCAATGCTCAAGACATGCTACAAAACGCAAAAAAAGACTCCAAAATGACTCAATTCATTCAGGATAAAAAATTAATTGAGTTAGTTAAATCGCCAGATAAGAAAGGGGGCAAGGTATCCTCTGGCACTGGCTACGCTGATCGTAAATACACAATATATCAACAATTTTCTCTCCACAAGCAAAGTAATGGCATAGAAGGGACACTGGCATTATTATCCGACAAACGATTCACTGATTTGGCACGGGAAAAAATTTGGAGAAATGGTGGTTGGGACATAGCTCTTTCGGAACACTCTAATCTGTATAAGCAATTTTTATTTTCTCCACCTCTTCCATCTAAACTGATTATCATCACATCCAGAGAAAAAGTAGTGGCTAAACTTTATTTAGAAAAACCATTAGCTCAGTTGGAGACATTGTATCCTGCCTTAAAGGATAAAAATTTTTATCTTTTGACACAAGATTATTCCGCAGGATTAGGATCTTATAATGGGTTGATCACATCAATTTTGCAGGTTTCAAATGGCAAGATGAGCGAGGTTAGTGCTTTTGATATGAAAAACCATCGTAAAAAAAAGATTTCACTTATGCAGTCACTAAAATATGACTGGAAGATCTTTCGTCATGGAGACAAAATAGAAATATTCTCAGTATCGTGTAATTTAGACTATCCTGGAGAGCAGTTTGTGATTGATTACGAACATTATGTATTTAACGGCGATCATTGGTTGTACTATGCGCGAGAAAAAGAGGGCTTTTGGGAAAACGACCATCCATTTCCCTCGCTGTCTCAGTTTTCTTGATCTTAATGCATTCCATTGGGTGTTATGATACCAAAATATGGAACTTATCGAGTCTAAGGCGTGTGTCGAAGGGGGTCAAGTGCCACCTTAAAGCACAAGAACTTCCACCTTTAATTTAAAGTAAAATTTTTTGTACATTAAGGTGGCACTTGACCCCTTCCATTTGACCCCTTCCATTAATAGGGTTGAAAAAATATAGCGCTGACAATACCTTTTCTTTCTTTAAAATAACCTATCGCATCTTCTTTATTGGGGAATGGAATATTCACCCAGCTTGCTGTTTTACTAGCAAAATCATAATTTCCATAAATCATTGCAAGAGCCTGGCTTTCTTTAAGAACAGGCTTAAAGTAAAAAAATGCGCCAATAGAAAATAAAATTATAATAGCTATAATAACTTTACAAAAATCCTTCATTTTATTCCTCACTTAGTAGCGTATATTATATTATTGCATTTACACCAATAGAGCACCTTGCCTCGCAGCGTGTTATGCAGAAATGCGGCATGGAGCATTATAAAAATGACACCGCTAAAGGTGTAGCGTGTTGTTTTTATCGTGCTAAAAATCGATAAATTAGGAAAATTTCGGAGAAACGTGATGTTTGACCGCTATCTCTCTCTTTGGGAGCTCACACCTGATGGTGCGCCCATTATTACCCACAGTAGCAGGCTATTGCCAGTGCGCTACAAGGGTGTGCCAGCCATGCTAAAAATTGCCATGGAAACAGAAGAGCGTTGGGGTGGACTCTTAATGGTTTGGTGGGATGGCGAAGGAGCTGCTCGTGTGCTAGCTCATGAGGGTGATGCCTTGCTAATGGAGCGGGCTATAGGGAAAAACTCACTTATCGAGATGGTACGTAAAGGTCATGACGATGAGGCAAGTCAAATTATCTGTGCAACGGCGGCCAAGCTACATGCCCCAAGAGCTTGTCCACCGCCTGAGCTTTTGCCCTTGTCGATTTGGTTTAAGGAGCTTGATGCTACTGCATTACAACATGGAGGGGTTCTAAGCAAAGCAGCTGCAACAGCACATGAGCTTTTGAATCAGCCACAAGATATTGTGGTTCTGCATGGTGACTTGCATCATGGAAATGTCCTTGATTTTGGGTCTCATGGATGGCTTGCTATAGATCCCAAACGTCTAGTGGGTGAACGTGGTTTTGATTTTGCAAATATCTTTTGCAATCCTGATGCGTGCAATCTTGGCGTAGAGGTTGCTACTGTACCAGGCCGTTTGGCGCGACAGGTGAATGTGGTTGCCGAGGCGGCTAAATTAGATCGTGTACGGTTATTAAAGTGGATTGTGTCATATGCAGGTCTTTCGGCTGCATGGACTGTGGGTGATGGCGAAAAAGCTGAGCTGGCTTTGACGGTGGCTGAGCTTGCAGCCGCAGAGCTTATGAAAAATTAATTTTTATTTATTGCAGCGCATTTAAGACTAATTCTGCCCGTTTTATTGGGTCTTTTTCATCGATTGCAATAAGGGGGTCAAGTGCCACCTTAATGTACAAAAAATTTGACTTTAAATTAAAGGTGAAAGTTCTTGTGCTTTAAGGTGGCACTTGACCCCTGCGTTTTATTAAGCTGAAATTACTTACTTGCAGAATGATTTTTCCAATGTTCCCCAAAGATGACATTAAATCGCGTTGCATTAGCTATTGGGCATATTGTTTTATTTGCTTTTTCAAGCCTCACAAAACCATAAGATGACAACTTCTTTAACGTCCTAGATAAATTACTCGATTGTCTTCCCGTCATTTCTGCTAGTTCACGTATTGATGCAGGCTTTTTCTCGGTTATTACTTGTAAAAGAGCTTGATTAGAATCACTCAATACTTCAGCCAGTGAACGAATAGAGGTAAACCAAATCTTAGGCTCATCAGGCTTTGGCTTATATTTGCCACTCGCAATAGCCAGAGTCCTTTCACGTATTTCTTTTTGAGACATAATGCCAATTTTAATAATTTTCATATTTAATTATCCTCATTCTATTCCGAGTGCATTTAATATTTTGTCTACCTCTAACCAGAAGTCTTTAAGCAATTCATGTGCATCAACAAATTCATAAGGAATTCCTTCATCTTTTGAGTGCCGATGACGATGATCAAAGGTTTTTCGTCCCTGATGTTTCCCTTTCATTTTCCTTTTTATAGGATGAGCATTGTCAAAACCCATAATACGCTCACCCTGTCGATTATGGAGCGTTAAACTGTATCGTATTCCATGAGGGATTCCTTCTGTCGTTTTCGGTACTAGCTTTACTTCAAATTTCGTCCAGTATCCTCCTGCTTGCTCAATGATGGTGCCATCTAAATCGAGCAGGGTATTAATATCTTTCATATTATCCCTATTTTTGATTTCTTATAGTTATCATCAGATGATAACTATATTATAGTAAAATACGTAATTTTGTCAAATTAATGGTCAGCACCTTGAATAGTTAAGGTTTTACTCTCAAACCACTACTTTTAAGCCTCAGTCCGTGAAGGCTTATCGGTTCTATTCCAGCAATAGCACAAGCTTTTTTGTTGTGCGATAATAAATGGCGATAAATTATGGGCAGCAGCAGGGACACCTAACGCAGTCTTTTCTCTACACTCCCAAGAGCTTGAAAAATTAACTAATGGAAAAATATGCTCAATTAAATAGGTTTAAAATGCGAAAAATATTTTGGGAAAATTCCTATCAATGCAATTTAACCACTCGTGTCTCTTCTGTAAACGGTAATCGCATTTTATTTGATGAGACCCTTGCTTTCTCCTTTTCAGGCGGCCAAGAAAGCGACCAAGCGAAAGTAAATGGCATGAATATCCTCAATTCTGAAATCGAAGGCAACTTGATTTATTACACTCTGCCAGAAGGACACGGGCTTTCAGTAGGCGACACCGTAAAAATGGAAATCGATTGGCCAAGAAGATATAGGCTGATGCGATTACATTTCGCCGCCGAGTTAATTCTGGAACTGCTTACTCAAAAACTACAGCTCCAAAAGATCGGCGCTCATATTTCAGAATCGAAGGCCAGAATCGATTTCTTTTACGATAAAAATATTTCGTCTCACTTTGACGAAATATTGGCTAAATTTAAAGAAATAATTATTGCCGATCAACTGATTAAAACTGATTTTTCTGACGTTAATATCCACAGGCGCTTTTGGGAAATTGAATGCTTTTCTAAAGTTGCTTGTGGCGGCACTCATGTTAAGCCAACTGCCGAGGTCGGGTTTGTTAGCTTAAAAAGAGTGAATATCGGTGGCGGCAAGGAAAGAATTGAGATTAAGCTTGTTGATGATCATATTCTTAGATTATCTTGAGAATCCATGGAGGAATAAATAAGGATCTGGCCACACCAGCTACATCTTAAGCGCATGATTTAATTATTTTAACTTGTTGCAGCTTATGGTAACTTTGCGTTTGAATATATCTCACAATCCCTTAGCATAAGGAGCCATCATGTTTTCATATATCTCTTCCAACAAATTTAAATTTGACTTAACCCTTACTCGTCTAAGTGAAGAAAAAAACATGGAAAGCCTAGAACAGGTAGCTGAATGGACTGAAAACAAATGGGGCTATCTTAGAGGAAATCCAGGTATTGAAAAACGTAAAGAGCTTATGGAAAAAATTAAAGAAAATTTATATGTCGTGAAATATGCCAATCAACCTGTGGGTATGTTTGCTTTACATGAGCATCGACCACTTGACGAGGAAACTCAGGTAAAAGAATTGTCTCATGTTTATGTAGATGATCGGTTCCGAGGAACTGGTATTGGTAGTCGATTAGTAGAAGCAGCAAAAAAGATTGCTAAAGAACAGAGCGCTGCTTTAATTGTTTTCGACACATTAAATCCAGAATTAAATAGGTTCTATGAACGCCATGGAGCTAAAGTTGTTTGCGAAAGCCAATTTATGGGACAGCCTTCTACCTTATTAAGAATGGATACTAAGTAATAAAAAAACAAACAGGGTCAAGTGCCACCTTAAAGCACAAGAACTTTCCACCTTTAATTTAAGGTCAAATTTTTTGTACATTAAGGCGGCACTTGACCCTTTCTTTCTTGTCATTGAAGCCCCACTGTCAATGGTGTATATTTCGTGGCTTATTAAAAAATGTAAATAAAGAGATTGATATGAACCCGATTAGCATGCTAGCTCGTGTACAAAAACTTATATCCTTGAACAGCAAATTTTCTTATGACTGGAATCAATCACAAACTGCCAAACCAAACCTTGCTTTGATCCCTGAAATTGAGAGTTTTTTACGTGAAATTCCTGATAATTATACTTTCGACGATCTAGAACACAACAAAATATATTTTCAGTTACTGTATAGGCTGAGCACCTTTTATTTACATTATACAAGAGATCATCAAAAGGCATTAAAAAGCATAACTATTGCAGAAAATCTAAATAAACGTCTCTCTTTTTTAAATGCAGAACAAGCAGCCTCTCTCTGCAATCAGCTTGCTTATACCTATCAAATAAAAATGCAACAAGAAGGTCATCAAAATGATCGAGATAAGGTCCTGGCCTATTGCAAGCAAGTTATAGAAAATAAACAAAAAATCCAAACCGAAGCCTATGGAAAAAAGGTTGCCTATGCAAAAATTGTTGTTGCTCATACCTATCGAGATAATGGTGAATATGCTGTTGCAGAAAAATATTACAAAACTGCCTTAGCTTTTTACCAGTCTATCAACGCAATAGATGAACAATATATTCGCCTTAAAAATACTTTGGCCCAAACTGTCAATGCTCAGGAAGACAAGACAGAAGAAGCCGGAAAAATATTTGCAGAAGTCTCTGAGTATTGGAATAAAATAGATCATAGTCAAAACCACTATGCTGCAAATCATTTTTTTGCCTATGCTAACTACTGTTACAAAAATGGAAATTATTCCAAAGCAGCAACATTACTTAATAAAGTAATTGATATTTATAATAGAATTCACACTAATGGTCATAAGGATTATTTTATTTTCTCTGATCTTCCTCAATTAGCGCAAACTGTTCATGGAAAGCTTCCAGAGCAAGAAAAATCTTCTTATGCCGCTCTGAGTGCTTATGTTTATCATATTAAAAATTCAAAAAGAAATTATTTTGAGTTCTGGAATAAATACCGCACCCCAATCGTTGTTGGTGCCTTGGTAGCCGCATCTGCTATTGGCATTGGCACTGCTATGGCAAGGCAAAAAAAGTAAAGGGGTCAAATCTTGTCTTCAGCCTTCACTTCTCAATTATTGCTAATATAAATTGACAGCTCATTATTATCATAACTGTACAACCAGTTTAGTCTGGATTGCATGGCTTAGTGGATGATAAATGTCAAAAGTTGGTAAATCCTTTCAGAAAAAGCAAACGCCGACTTGAACCTCGTTAAGATAGAATAGT
>CAYXNR010000019.1:0-37863 GCA_964466595.1 uncultured Coxiellaceae bacterium
AGCGCCAAAACTGCTGCCAGGTGTCCTGGGTAAAGGTGAGGGAGAAATTAAACGCTTTAGACTGGCCAAATAAGACCGTATTGACTAAACTACCGTTAGCCATGATGACATCTCCATTATGTTATTGTGGTTAGCCCAGGTGAGGTGGTCTAACACCTTACCTGGGCGTTTTTTATTTGAACTGATTTTTTCATAAAAATCAAGTAAAGAGTTTACTAGCCCGCACATAGTTCTTATTCTGAAATAGATAGATAAAACGCAGGGGGTCAAGTGCCACCTTAAGGTACAAAAATTCATCAACCTACTTCGCCGATTTATAAAATGCAAAGTCTTGCTAATTTTTTGTACCTCAAGGTGGCACTTGACCCCCTTGTCGATTGAAGCCCGCTGATCACGCAAAGGATTTATTACAAATTATGTTGGGTAGAAATTTTGAGCAAGGTCCATGGAATTCAGATGAGGAAAAAAACGATATTGAGGCTTTGAGTTTGGAAGATGAGAGCTTAGATGCATGGAGTAAATCAGATGAAGCAGCCTATAAAAAGAAAATGACAGAATTAGACAAGCAAATTGAACAAGAAAAAAGCAAAAAATTTAAAATATCAGACTGGTCGCTTTTTGGAAAAGCAAAGCAAGATGATGATAAAAAGCAAACAATAGAAGCGATAATAGCCGTCACAGCCCTAGGGGGTCACAGCCCTAGGGGGTCAAGTGCCACCTTAAGGTACAAAAATCTATCAACCCACTTCGTCGATTTGTAAAATACAAAGTCTTGCTAATTTTTTGTACCTCAAGGTGGCACTTGACCCCTTAACACATTGATTAATTTACACAAAAAATCAGTTTACATGGTCTATACTCAATAAAGATACCTATGAGTCTGAGGCCGCCATGCCCAATAATCGCAAAACAGAGCAAGATAAGAATCCAGCTTCAAAAAAAAGCCGCATTCTGGAAGCCATACAGATTTTAAATGAGAGTGATTTTGCTGCTTTAATTGAAAAAAACCCACAAACGCTCTCCTCTTTCAATATCTTTGAAAAGGCTAAGTTAAGTCGTTACTTAAAAAAATATCCTGACAATGAAATTCGAAAGGACCTTTTTAATACCCTCTACTATATGACAGAGCCCGAGAAAATGATTCGTACCGCAGCTGAAGAATTTATTCAATATTGTAATAGAAAACTACTTCCACCGAATAAAATTTCTGGTCACAAATCATGGCTGAAAATTTTGAATACAGCTCTCAAGAGCTGCTCAAATGAACAAATTAAAAATCAATTACTCAGCCTCATGGGGCATATTGAAAGGTCTCGTCATAACCTTGATCTAGCTAAAAAATACTATTTAGCTATGACTTCCCCGCAGGGAGTTGTTCCTGTTAGCAATTTATCAAATGACGATTTTATAGATAGCGAAGCTAAGAAGCTTGAAAAATTGCAAGCCCAAAAATCGCGCTTAGAACAGCTTTATGCCTCTAGGGAAAATGAGGGGGCAGTTGTTCTGTTGCGGGGTTTAAGTGGGACTTCGGTGAAGCAAGGGGATGAAAAAGTAAATGATGAGGTTTTTTTAAATGTAGAGAAGTCATGGAACAAGGCAGATGAAGCGGCTTATCAGCAAACACTGGAAGAATTAGAACATAAAATTCAAACCTTGCACTTGAATGCACTTATAAATCGAGATGAAAACGGCAATACAAAACTACTGTTTGCTGTAACGAAAGACCCAGGACAATTCCCTACCTTAATTGAAAATACCAGCGCAGCGGCCTTGAATATCGCACTGCCCTTACAAAATATAAAGGGTTATACCGCTCTCCATTATGCTGCAAGAAATAAAGACCCCGCAATGTTTAAAGCCTTAGTCGAAAAAGCCAGCCCCGCCACTTTAAACAAAATGCTTTCGATGCAAAATCAAGATGGTCACTCCCTTCTCTCTTGTGCTTTAATGAATGAAGATTCAAGTGTTTTCCTAGCCTTAGTCGAAAAAGTAGGTACGGATGCCTTAAATAAGGCACTTCCAGTGAAAAGTGAAAAATATTTTGATCATCACTATGGCTTTACTGCGTTACATTGGGCCTTAATAAATTCAGACCCAATTGTTCTTCAAACCTTAGTCAAAAAAGCAAGCCCAGCAGTCTTGAATAAGATTTTTAGCAGTCGAATATTTCTTTTTGAATCTTTTTTAGAGAGTGCAGCACGGATGCTCAGATACAAAGACCCACATACTTTTGCTGCTTTAATCGAAAAATCTCCACAAGATCTCGCATTTCTAAATAGTTTCTCGAAGGACTATATAAAGGATTTCTTAAGAGAAATTCCTAACATCGAAACCAAGCATCGTATTTTAAAAATATTTCATTATATGACAGAGCCTGAAAAAATGATTCGCACCTCGCCTGCGGAACTGATTCAATTTTTTAATAGTAAAATTCTTCCGCCCAATAGCATGGATGACCCCAATTCATGGCTAAAAATATTGAATAAGACTCTAAAATATTCCTCAAAATCAAATAAACTGATTAAAAATCAATTACACGGACTCATGGCGTATATTGAAATGTCTCGTAATAATAGTGATATCGCTAAAAAGCATTGTTTAGCTATCACTTCTCCGGAAGGACTTCCTCCTGCTATCAATCTACTTGTCGCTGATTTTGTAGGCTCAGAAGGTAGAGGCTTAGAAGGTAGTAAGAAAAATACCGCGCTTCTAAAACTGCAGCACGAAAAAAAACACTTAGAACATCTTCATCTCGCTGTTATCTCAGAAAATAAAGTTGAAGCTAATGAACCCGGCGAACAAAAAGAATTACGATTGAAGTCCGCTGATCACGCAAAAGATTTATTACGAATTATGCTGGGTAGAGATTCTGAGCAAGGTCCATGGACTTCAGATGAGGAAAAAAACGATGCTGAGGCTTTGAGTTTGGATGAGGTTGTGAGCTTAGAGGATTCATCGAAAGCCAGTGAGACAGACGAAGCGGTTTATATGCAAAAACTGGAAGAATTAAAATATAAAATTGAAGCCTTGGAAAAACAACAGCTTGAGTTGAATACACTTACAAAAAAAGATAGAAACGGCAATACAAAACTACTACTTGCTGTAATGAATAAAGACCCAAGACAGTTCCATGCCTTAATTGAAACAACCAGCGCAGCAGCCTTGAATATAGCACTGTCCTTACAGAATCGAAAGGGTTATACCGCTCTCCATTATGCTGCAAATAAAAACCCCGAGATGTTTAAAACCTTAGTCGAAAAAGCCAGCCCCGCCACTTTAAACAACATGCTTTCAATGCAAGATCATGATGGTTATTCCCTTCTCGCTAGTGCTATAAAGAATAATGATCCAAGTGTTTTACAAACCTTAGTCAAAAAAGTCAGCACCGATGCCTTGAATAAAGCACTTACAGTACAAAGTAAAACAAAAGTTACCGCGACGCTACATTGGAATTATGGTTTTAATGCGCTATGGTTGGCTTTATGGAAGCCAGATCCAAGTGCTCTTCAAATCTTAGTCGAAAAAGCCAGCCCAGCAGTCTTGAATAAGATATTTATCGGTCGAAAATTTTTTCTTGAACCTTTTTTAGTGAGTGCAGCACGGGTGCTAAAATACTACCCAAGTACTTTTGCTGCTTTAATCGAAAAAGCACCTCAAGGGCTCGCTTTTCTAAATGAATCCGAGAAGGAGTCATTAAAGGAAATCTTAGAATCATTTCCTGACAACGAAATCAGGAAGAATATTTTAAACACCGTTCGTTATATGACAGAGTTTGAAAGAATTGTTCGCTACGCGCCTGGGGCAGTTATTCAATTTTTTAATAGTAAAATTCTTCCGCCCAATATCATGAATGACCACGATTCATGGCTAAAAATATTGGATAAGACTCTAAAAGCTTCATTGGATTTAAAAGAAGTAACTAAAAATCAATTACACGGACTCATGGCGTATATTGAAATGTCTCGTAATAATAGTGATAGCGCTAAAAAGCATTGTTTACCTATCACTTCTCCGAAAGGACTTCCTCCTACTATCAATCTAATCCTAGCCGATTTTGTAGGTTTAGAAGGTAATAAGAAAGATACCGAACTTGGAAAATTGCAGTACGAAAAAACACGCTTAGAAATTCTTCATTATGCTCTTACCCCAGAAAATAAAATTAAACCTAATGAAACCCGCGAACAAAGAGAATTACGATTGAAGCCCGCTGATGACGCAAAGGATTCATTACGAATTATGCTGGGTAGAGATCCTAAGCAAGACCCATGGAATTCAGATGAGGAAAAAAACGATGCTAAGGCTTTGAGTTTGGATGAAGCTGTGAGCTTAGAGGATTCATGGAGCAAGGCAGATGAAGCGGTTTATAAGCAAAAACTGGAAGAATTAGAATATAAAATTGAAGCCTTGGAAAAACAACAGCTTGAGTTGGATAATCTCATAAAGCAAGATAGAAAGGGCGAAACAGCACTACATCTTGCTGTACATCTTGCTGTATGGAAGAAAGACCCAAGACAGTTCCATACCTTAATTGAAACAACCAGCGCAGCAGCCTTGGATATAGCACTGCCCTTACAAAATCTATACGGTAGCACCGCTCTCCATTATGCTTCATTAGAAGATGACACAAGGATTTTTAAAACCTTAGTCGAAAAAGCCAGCCCAGCCACTTTAAACAAAATGATTTCGATACAAGATCAATTTGGTTGTTCCGTTCTCTCTGCTGCTGTTGCAAAGCATAACAATCCAACTGTTTTACAAGCCTTAGTCGAAAAAGTAAGTACCGATGCCTTGAATAAAGCGCTTGCAGTACCAAGTAAAACTAACGAGGAGCTACATTGGTGGCATAACCCGCTATGGGCGGCTTTATGGAGGCCAAATCCAAGTGGTCTTCAAACCTTAGTCGAAAAAGCTAGCCCAGCAGTCTTGAATAAGATCATCACCGGTCAAAGACTTCTTTCTGATGAACCTTATTTAGTACATGCAGCACGGAGTCTAAAAGGCAACCCAAGTGCTTTTGCTGCTTTAATCGAAAAAGTCCCACAAGGGCTCGCTTTTCTAAATGAATCCGAGAAGAAGTCATTAAAGGAACACTTAAATTCATTTCCTGACAACAAAATCAAAAATCATATTTTAAACACAGTTAATTATATGACAGAGCTTGAAAAAAGTGTTCGCAACTCCCCTGCGAAACTTATGCAATTTTTAAATAGTAAAATTCTTCCGCCCCATAGTATCGGGGACCATGATTTATGGCTAACAATATTAAATAAGACTCTAAAAACTGCCTCGAATCAAGCAGATGAAGTGACTAAAAATCAATTACGCGGACTCATGGCGTATATTGAAATATCTCGTAATAATGGTCCATCTGCTAAAAAGTATTGTTTGGCTATCACTTCTCCGGAAGGACTTCCTCCTGCTATCAATTTACTGGTCGCTGATTTTGTACTCTCAGAAGGTAGAGGCTTAGAAGGTAGTAAGAAAAATACCGCGCTTCTAAAACTGCAGCACGAAAAAAAACACTTAGAACATCTTCATCTCGCTGTTATCTCAGAAAATAAAGTTGAACCTCCTAATGAAAACAGTGAACAAAGAGAATTACAATTGAAGTCCGCTGATAGCGCAAAGGATTTTTTACGAATTATGCTAGGTAGAGATTCTGAGCAAGGTCCACGGAATTCAGATGAGGAAAAAAACGATGCTGAGGATTTGAGTTTGGATGAAGCTGTGGGCTTAGAGGATTCATGGAACAAGGCAGATGAAGCGGTTTATAAGCAAAAACTGAATGAATTAGATCAAAAAATTAAACAAGCAGAAAGCAAAAAATTTAAGATCCCAAGCTGGTCGCTTTTTGGAAAATCGAAGAAAGATGATGATAAAAAGCAAAAAATAGAAGCGGCAATAGCCGTCACAGCCCCTCCAAAAGCGGGGAGTAAAAAATAGCCACACTTTAAAAGCAAGAAGGGGGTCAAGTGCCGCCTTAAAGCACAACAACTTTCCACCTTTAATTTAAAGTAAAATTTTTTGTACCTCAAGGTGGCACTTGACCCCTTGCACCACAAGGTGGCACTTGACCCCTTGCACCAAGGTGGCACTTGACCCCCCAGAGTGACCCCATAACTACCCAACTCATTGATTAATTTACACAATAACGCCATTTATATGGTCTATACTCAATAAAGATACGATGAGATGAGGCCGCCATGCCCAATAAGCACAACATAGCGCAAGATCAGAATCGAGCTTCAAAGAAGCGCCGCATTCTGGAAGCTATACAGATTTTAAAAGAGAGTGATTTTTCTGATTTAATTGAAAAAAACCCACAAACACTCTCTTCTTTCAATATCTTTGAGAAGGCTAAGTTAATTTTTTACTTAAAAAAATATCCTGATAATAAAACACGAAAGAACATTTTTAATACCTTCTACTATATGACACAGCCCGCGAAAATGATTCGTACCTCATCTGCGGAATTTATTCAATATTGTAATAGCAAACTACTTCCACCGAATAAAATTTCCGATCACGAATCATGGCTGAAAATTTTGAATACCGCTCTCAAGAGCTGTTCAAATAAATTAATTAAAAACCAATTACTCGGCCTCATGGGGCAGATTGAAATGTCTCGTCATAACCTTGATTTAGCCAAAAAATACTATTTATCTATGACTCCCTCGCAGGGAGTTGTTTCTGCTAACAATGCCTATGTTTCTGCTAGCAATGCCTATTTTTTAGCTATGGAAGCTAACAAAGAAGGGAACGAGCTTGAAAAATTGAAATCCCAAAAACGGCGCTTAGAACATCTTTATGCTGCTAGGGAAAATGAGGAGGCAGTTGTTCTGTTGCGGGGTGAAGCTTCGGTGAAGCAAAGGGATGAAAAAATAAATGATGGCGTTTTTTTGAATGTAGAGAAGTCATGGAGCAAGGCAGATGAAGCGGCCTATCAGCACACACTAGAAGAATTAGAACATAGAATTGAAACCTTGAAAAAACAACAGCTTGAGTTGGATATACTTACAAAACAAAATAGAGACGGTAATACAATACTACTACTTGTTGTAATGAGTAAAGACCCAAGACGGTTCCATACCTTAATTGAAACAACCAGCGCAGCGGCCTTGAATATAGCACTGCCCTTAAAGAATCAAGAGGGTTATACCGCTCTCCATTATGCCGCAAAAAATAATGACCCCGAGATGTTTAAAACCTTAGTCGAAAAAGCCAGCCCCGCTACTTTAAACAACATGCTTTCAATGCAAGATCAGGATGGTCATTCCCTTCTCTCTTGTGCTGTAATGAATAAAGATCCAATTTTTTTCCAAACCTTAGTCGAAAAAGTCAGTACTGATGCCTTGAATAAGGCACTTACAGTGAAAAATCAATCACATTTTGATCATCACTATGGCTTTACCGCGCTACATTGGGCTTTATGGAATCCAGACAAAATTATTCTTCAAACCTTAGTCGAAAAAGCAAGCCCAGCAGTCTTGAATAAGATTTTTAGCAGTCAAATATTTTTTCTTAAATCTTTTTTAGAGAATGCAGCACGGGTGCTAAAAAACAAAGACCCCAGTACTTTTGCTGCTTTAATCGAAAAGGCACCTCAAGGGCTCGCTTTTCTAAATGAATCCGAGAAGGAGTCATTAAAGGAAATCTTAAAATCATTCCCTGACAACAAAATCAGGGAGAATATTTTAAACACCGTTCATTATATGACAGAGCTTGAAAAAAGTGTTCGCAACTCCCCTGCGGAACTTATGCAATTTTTAAATAGTAAAATTCTTCCACCCCATAGTATCGGGGACCATGATTTATGGCTAACAATATTAAATAAGACTCTAAAAACTGCCTCGAATCAAGCAGATGAAGTGACTAAAAATCAATTACACGGACTCATGGCGTATATTGAAATGTCTCGTAATAATGCTCCATCTGCTAAAAAGTATTGTTTGGCTATCACTTCTCCGGAAGGACTCCCTCCTGCTATCAATTTACTTGTCGCTGATTTTGTACTCTCAGAAGGTAGAGGCTTAGAAGATAGTAAGAAAAATACCGCGCTTCTAAAACTGCAGCACGAAAAAAAACACTTAGAACATCTTCATCTCGCTGTTATCTCAGAAAATAAAGTTGAACCTCCTAATGAAAACAGTGAACAAAGAGAATTACAATTGAAGTCCGCTGATAGCGCAAAGGATTTTTTACGCATTATGTTGAAAGATCCTGAGCAAAAACGGTCTTTAGATGAGGAAAAAATCAATGCTGAGGCCTTGATTTTGGAAGAACCTGCGAGTCTAGAGGATAGGTGGAATGAATCAGATGAAGCTGCCTATAACAAGAAAATGAATGAATTAGATCAAAAAATTAAACAAGCAGAAAGCAAAAAATTTAAGATCCCAAGCTGGTCGCTTTTTGGAAAATCGAAGAAAGATGATGATAAAAAGCAAAAAATAGAAGCGGCAATAGCCGTCACAGCCCCTCCAAAAGCGGGGAGTAAAAAATAGCCACACTTTAAATTCCTCATGCATAGACCTAAGTTATTCCATTTTTTAATAGATATGATAACATGCCTTGCAATTTTAATTGACGCAGGGGGTCAAGTGCCACCTTGTGACGCAGGGGGTCAAGTGCCACCTTGAGGTACAAAAAATTAGCAAGACTTTGCATTTTACAAATCGGCGAAGTGGGTTGATGGATTTTTGTACCTCAAGGTGGCACTTGACCCCTGCTTTAAAGAAATAAACTATGAAAAAAGCAATTATCTTATTCTCCGGTGGTCTTGATTCTACTACTTGCTTAGCTTTAGCTAAGTCGCAAGGCTACGAATGCCACGCCTTAAGTTTTAATTATGGTCAGAAGCATAGCTCTGAATTAAATGCCGCCAAAAGAATTGCTTCACTTTTCGATGTTAACCACCTTATAGTTGACCTGCCCAATGAACAATTTAGTGGCTCGGCCTTAACAGATAAAAATCAAACTGTTCCCCATTTTACAAACTCAAACAAGATTCCTATTACCTATGTTCCAGCTAGGAATACAATTTTTCTTTCTTATGCTTTGGCCTTTGCAGAGGTATTCAAAGCAAGCGATATATTTATTGGGGTCAGCGCAATTGACTATTCAGGTTATCCAGATTGCAGGCCCGAATTTATTCAAGCCTTTCAAAAATTAGCTAACTTAGCCACAAAAATGGGGCTTGAAGAGGGAAACATTCGCATTCAAACCCCGCTTATTTCAATGTCAAAAGCAGAAACAATTCGTTTAGGTCTCGAGTTAGGGGTAGACTATCAAATGACTGTATCCTGTTATCAAGCCTCTCCTGCTGGTCTTGCTTGCGGAAGCTGTGATAGTTGCACCTTCAGAAAAAAAGGCTTCAATGAGGCACAAGCTCCCGACCAAACTTTATATGTTCAAAGCTAGCCGTTTAAATTAAAGCTTTCTTTATTGACGACATAATCTATTATTATTTATTTTTTCATAGTTTTTATTAGTAGTCCGAAAAGGATTAATGTCTAAGCCTCCACGTCTTGTATATCGACCGTAAACAGTTAATTCTTCTGGCTGACAACAGCGTGTAAGATCCATAAAAATCCTTTCGATGCATTGCTCATGAAATTCATTATGGTTTCTGAAGGAAACAATATATCGCAGCAAACCTTGGTGATTTATTTTATTACCTTTGTAAGCAATCTGCACGCTTCCCCAGTCTGGCTGGTTGGTTACTAAACAATTCGATTTGAGTAAATTAGAATAAACAGATTCAGAAACAAGTTCATCATTTGTCGTTAAATACGAAGAGTCAACAAGATAAGCAGAACAATTAATATCGATCTCATCTAAACAAAGAGCATCAAAGCCAATTAATATTTTTTCTTTGTTAAATTCCTTAAGCGGAAAAATGCGCACTGAAACTGGCGCAGAAATTTTTTTCTCAATATCAGTCTGAATTATTTTTTCAACTTCAGCTACATTATTAAATTGCGTATTGTTCAGTGAATTAAAATAGAGTTTCATCGACTTGGATTCAATAATATATTCTGATCTACAGTTGTAGCTAATTTCCGCGAAGGCAACCACAGGTTTTCCCTTTTTATTTAGCCATGATACTTCATAGTGGTTCCAAATATCTTCTCCATAAAAAGGCGGCTCATTAGCAATGCCTAGCTCAGCTCGCTTATCTTTTCTCTTGATTGGAAAAAGCAGAGTGGGGTCGTAGTGACTATGGTAGAGCACTTCTTTGCCTAATAAAATATTTGGGGTGGTATCATTCGTCATTTTAATATACTGGGGCTAGATAATTATCACAATTATACTGGGGTCAAATCTTGTCTTCAACCTTCACAGCTCAATTATCGCTAATATAAATTGACATTCTAATTATTATCGTAAAAAATGCGACTGACTTGACCTTAGTATATTTCATCTCTCCTATCGACCCTACTAGCTTTTTTCTATTAATATAATATATTAATATCGTTTTGGGGAAGCCAAAGCGAATGATTAAAAAGGAATCAATAAAACTTAAGAAAATGGGATCACTTAAAATTACCAGCCCTAGACTTACTTTTCGAAGCATGAAGACATGAACATCCTATCTCGAACCTTTATTCTTTTTTTCTGTTTAATCAATATCTTTACAAGCCAAGCCTTTTCCAAGCCACTCATCTCTGCTGAAAAAAACGACCTGGTATTTCAAATTGACCACGAAGGACTCATTCTCAATGGTGCGACCGTCGCAGCTGCAAACATCGAGCAAATAGAAAAGGGTTCAAATCGATGTAGTATACTAATCAAATTAAACTTCTATGCAGACCAGCAATTAGAAATTATTACCGAGAAAAATATCGGCAAAACCGCAGTTATTTCATTTAATGGCAAGATCATCTCTTCATCAACCATTCAAAGCAAACTCAGTTGGCAATTACTTGTCAACGGATTAACTAAAGAAGAAGCTGAGCAATTCATCAATCACCTGACCCCTAGCGACACAAGCGAAAAACTCTCTCAAATATGAAGGATCCCAAAAGCAAAATCAGCATCACATATACTGCTAAGGGAGTCTGTTGAAAAGTATAAATTTCTAGAAGAATAAAAAGACCGAGGCAAAGCAGCAAAGAAATCCAGACGAGGCAGCGCTTACCCCCCGTTTTGTCAGTCACTTTTAAATGTGCAGCATTAACAGCGGCGTAGATTAACAAAAAAGCGCCGCTACCCATCATGGCGATTCCTGAAAGCTTAAATAGTAGTATAAATAAAATCGAGAGCGCGGCTGTGATCATTAAACCGCCGGAGGCATTACGCCACAGTTTGCGATCGAGACGATCAGGCAGTTCTCCGTCTTTTGCAACCATATAGCAAACATTTGCCGCACCAAACAAGGTTGCATTGATTGCTGAAGCGGTTGAAAATAAGGCCGCTACAGCAATGAGCTTAAAACCAAGCTCACCTAAAAAAGGTTTGGCAGCTTCCGCAAGAGCATAATCACCAGAGGCCGAGATTTCCGCTGCCGATAAATTGCCGACGACTGTGATCGAGACAAGGACATAAATCGCGATTACAAGAAATACACACCAATAGAGCGCCTTGGGCAAAGTGCTTTGCGGATCATCTAAGTCTGCAGCAGCATTAGTAATTAAGCCAAAACCTTCATATCCAATAAACAAGATACCGGCTCCAAAAATAATGTGAGTCCAATTTCCCCAATGCGAAATAGCTAGGTTTTGCGGATGAATATAAAATAAGCCAATGAGGGCAAATACAGCTAGAATACTGACTTTAATTGCAACAATGAGAAGCTCCGATTGACCGACAATTTGTGCTCCCAGCATATTTAAAACATTAAAGAAGAGGACGATGCCACAAGCCACAAAGCGGGTATTCATAGAAGTCTGGTTAAGCGTGAATAAAGCTATAAAATAGGCGGCAAAACCATGGGCATACAAGGCGATAGAGATAATATAACCTAGCCACATAAATATATTCACACTACCGCTTAAGGGCCCTACCCCAAACCCCTCCACAAGAAATTGCACTGCACCGCCGGCTGTCGGAAAACGCGCACCTAATTTGGCGTATGAATAAGTACAAAAGAGTGCGATCACCCCACCAATCAGAAAAGAAACCCACATGGCAGCACCTGCCGTCTCCGCGACCACACCGAGAATTGAAAAGATACCTGCACCGATCATGCCGCCGATGCCGATTGAAATAGCAGCCGGAAGTGAAATCGAATTGATCTTGAGCTTCTTTTGAGAAGCGTTTCTTGCATCCATGGGCCAAATCCTTTTAATTTACTCAGTGTATCAAAAAGCTGGAGTCAAATCTTGTCTTCAACCTTCACAGCTCAATTATCGCTAATATAAATTGACATTCTAATTATTATCATAAAATCTGCGACAGCTTTGGCCTCAGCATTCATAATTGAAGGTTGAAGACAAGATTTGACCCCAGAAAATATATGATCGATTTTAACCAATCAGTATTATTTAACTTATAAAACTGCGATATAATCCAATAGATACCTTGGTGGACATACCAAGATGCAAGGAGGCCTGGTGTTAGATATGCTTTTAATTTTTATTGGCGCAGGTTTGGGTGGTGTTTTTCGCTACTTGATATCAAATCTTTCTTATTTGTTGCTTGGACGTCAATTCCCCTATGGCACACTTGTTGTCAATGTGAGTGGATGCTTTTTAATGGGACTCCTCTTTATTCTTTTTCTCGAAAGATTCAGTGGAAGCGGACCACAACTACGCTCATTCTTTCTGATAGGACTGATGGGAGGCTATACTACCTTCTCTTCGTTTTCCATCGAAACGCTCAATCTTTTTGAAAATGGCGCTCCCCTAGCAGGGCTTGCAAATATCTTACTGAGCCTCATTCTTTGTCTTGCAGCAACTTGGCTCGGCATTATTGGAGGAAGGCAATTATGAAAACCATGGAGGTAATCTTCGTTAGAATTTATATCACTGAATCTTCACATCTGCTGAATACCATTATCAATTATCTCAAAAATGAAGCAAAAATTAGGGGCATAAGCGTATTTCGAGCCATTAGCGGCTTTGGTGATACAGGGAACCACAGCGCCTCCCTAGTCGACCTCTCTTTAGATTTGCCTCTCTCCCTTGAGTTTTTTGACAGCAAGGACAAAATAGAACCCGCATTAGAACATCTAAGCAGCATCATTAAACATGCGCATATCGTTTTTTGGGAAGCTAAAGCGATATAATAGGCGACCCCAGCAATTAATCACAGAATACCGTTAAATAACCACGAGCATTGTCTCCTGAGGCATCATTCAGCGCACGAATAGTACCTGAATCCGGCTGGCGGGTACAACTTGAACGGTAAAAAAATTCAAATTTTCCATTAGCATCGGCGCTTACTCTTCCCAAAGGATAGGAACCCATGCGATTTTGTAGATCGTCTGCAAAAATACTCACGTTTCCATTCGGTGTAAAACCACTGCCATCAACTGTGACATCTGTTGTCGTTTGCGTACGAACAGCATGAACAGAAATAGCAGGGTTTACTGTGGGCTTATCAAATTGAAAAAAAGTTACTGTTAGCGATATATTTCCATAGAAGGCTTCACAAGTTTCATTAGTCAGCATGCCCTCATTGCTAAAATCAGACAGTTCAGGACGTTGTCCTATAAAAATAAGTCCATTGTTATCTAAACTCCCATTAGCCCAGCGAGTAACAATAGGTGTTATATCAATAGTAAGCGGATTATTGCCGGGTATCATTTGAAGATTATATAAATCGTTAATATGTATCTTCCCCTGATCAGGCAGGGCCCACCATTGAATATCTGTCAGCCCCATTTTGGCAATACAGGAGCTTTTAGACGGTGTTGCATTAATGTGATCAACATTCAGCGTTAAGATGGCTGATTTAACTAATCTTCGATAGAAAGGCGCTGCATCGATTTGAAACCGTAATGCACCTTCATAAGTCTGATTAACATAGCAACCGCTATCGTTATTATAGCGATGAAAGAAACCTACGATAATTTGAGCGAGTCCTGGTCTATCTGCAGCTGTTCCACCCGTGCAAAGATCGCCCCCGGCATCGACTTCAGTGTAGGTTTTAAAATAAGAAGGTTTAATCGTAACAGTTTCTTCGTGTGTTGAAGTGGGCGGACATCCTTGTAATAATAGGCAGGATAAACTTAGCACTAAAAAATAAATTATTTTTTTCATAATAGCTTTTCATCCTAAAAAATGCTTATTTAAAATTTTATCATAAAAGAGGTATCATTACCCACTTCGATGTTGATGTTATAGACTATCATTAGGAGAAAAACATTATGATACCAAAAAAACGCCCCCCCACTCATCCTGGGCAAATGCTTCTAAAAGAATTTTTAGAACCCATGGGGATTACGTTCCCTGTATATCCGTAGAAAATCGGCTACAGTTTATTAAAGAAAGAATCGAGAAGGAATAATCAGCATGTCAAAACGCGACAATAGAGTCAGTCAACATTTTAATGCCAACTGGGATCAATACCGAAAAACTGTCGATGGAAATGCGCTTTATCATAAAGAAATGTTTGAAACTATCAATCAATTTTTAAGGACCCATTTTAGTCATCAAGATTTTACCTTGGTAGATCTAGGCTGCGGTGACAGCCGCTCTATCGCTTCTGTTCTGATTAATAAGCCCATTAAAAAATATATTGGAATTGATTCGGCTAGAGATGTTATTAAATTAGCAACTGAATCTTTATCACAATTAAATTGTGAAAAAAAGCTGATTTGTGAAGAGATGAGCACAGCAATAATGAACTTAGAATCACCTGCAGATATTATTTTTACCAGTTATGCAGTACATCATTTATCTCTCGAGAAAAAAGCAAATTTAATAGCGGCCTGCAAACAAAAACTCGCCCCACAGGGATTTTTTGTTATGCTAGATGGGGTACTGAAAGAAAATCAAAGTCGAGAAGAATGGCTAGCAACCCTCGCAGAACGCTTTAAGCTAGCCAATCCCGGCATCACTGCTCAGGAACTACAAAAGCGCATGGAACATCCTCGACATGACGATCATCCAGAGACGATCAGCACCTTTGAAGCCCTTGCTACCAAGCAGCATTGGAAAAACTTCAAGGTATTAATGCAAAAAGAAATTTATGCCTTAATGGTTTTCGAGAAATAAGACAAGGCCAATCTTCCACCTTGCCCGCCTCTTAGCAGACTTGTCTCCTCTAATCTGTTATCCTAAGCCTAGGTAATAATTTAGGAGACAAATTGATGAGGTCTGCTAAAATAAACAACTCGAGACTCATTCTGAATCAATCCTTAAAAAATGTTTTCAAATTTCCTCTATTTTTATTGATTATCGGCCTCAGTCTTATTTTCCTAGGCTCCTTGCCTATACCTTCATCCTATCGTCACTGGGGCAAAATGCTTGTTCTAGCGAATGAGCTTGGCAATACCCTCATTTTATTATCCTGTGTATTTTTCTCTTTTTTTCTGGCCTTTTCTCTAGCCAATGCCTACATTAAAAAATGTTTGGATAAAAAATATTTTTCTCTGGCAAATATAATTTATCTTATTAAAAATAGTTTAAAAGTAATTCTGACGCTGATTACTTTTAATATTCTCCTCTCTGCCTTCGAATTAGATCGCAAATATTTTGAGATGGCACACAAGATTATTTATGTCATCATCATCAGCGCTATTGCCTGGACAGCTCTACAAATCTTACCGATGATTGAAAATGCTTTACAAAGGCGATACACCAATATGACTGGCTCCCCTCATTCACGGCGCGCCATTGCTTTATATACCCGTTTTCATATTATTAAAAATATTATGACAGTGATTGTTGCAGTGCTTGCTATAGCAGCTTCCTTGATGGTCTTTGATAAGGTAAGAAATCTTGGAATTAGTCTTCTAGCCTCAGCTGGTTTTTTAACCGCAATCTTAGCCTTGGCTGCTCAAAAAACGCTGGGGTCCTTCTTTGCTGGTCTGCAATTAGTGATGACCCATCCTTTAGAAATTGGCGACACGGTCGTTGTTGAAAGTGAAATGGGCACAGTCGAAGAGATTAACTTAAATTACATTACGGTGAAAATCTGGAACCTACGCCGGCTAGTTTTACCCCTTAGTTATTTCCTTGAAAAACCCTTTCAGAATTTATCAAAAAGTGTCGAAGGTCTTTTAGGACCCATTTTTCTTTATGTCGATTATACTATCCCCATAGAAGTTTTACGTCAGTGCTTGAATCAATTTATTCAAGAATCTCCTTTGTGGGATCAAAAAGTCTGCAAGCTTGCTATTACTAATTTTAAAGAAAATACTGTTGAATTACGCATTCTCGTCAGCAGTACTAATCCCGGAAATCTTTTTGATCTTCAATGCTTTCTGCGAGAAAAATTATTACATTTTATTTGTGAAAATTATCCTCAGAGTTTACCGAAAGTTCGATCGAATCAATTTGAAACGGTAAACTCTTAAAATAAGAACTGCCAAATTTAAATAAAGCCCTATCTTCTGGTAAAAGTAAACTGCCGCTCTGGCTGTGGCTGTACTGCTGGTAAGCTTCTTAAATTTGCTGCAAGCTCTGCCCCTGAAGACGGTCCCGATGCAACTGAAGATCTATTAAATAAAGTTGGCTGGCTTGAAGAAGAAGCACTAGCCGCGGCCTGTTTACAGGTAATGGCCGCACGAAAAGCCTCATAGAGGGTAGGCTCCTTCACCTGATATTCAAAAACAAGCTTCTTAATTAAAGCCTTAAAATCAGGTGTATAGAGCTGATAATAGTTCGGATAAGCTGCGAGTAAATGATAAAGCATAGCTGCTAAAGCTGTTGCTGTTGCTGCACTTCTATTACCATCATGGAGAGATTTCAATTCTTTAAATATTGTCTCAAGTTCTTTAGCATGCCTTGTTCCATCTGAGGAAGATTGAAGCGCATTAAAATAAGTACTAAACAATCTAGATTCCTCAGAGCTGCAATTAAATACTATCTTCCCTATTACAGGCTGAAAGCTTGGAGCAAAATGTTGGAAATACTCTGGATAATTTTTTAATAAATCATACAAAATATCTGCTGCGGCTGCTTTATCTTTTGCCATCAGAGTTAAAAGCTTGCAGCAGGCCCCTTCAATATGTGTAGCATAAAAAGTTACCTCACCACCTTGTTTTTGTTTTGCTTGTTCTCTTTTTAACTGAGATAAAAGCGTACTCACCAATTCAACCTGTCCTTTCACGCAGGCTACTTCTAATAAAGTCATGCCAGCAACCCCTTGTCCTGAGAAGGTATCGGGTAAAACGATATCAGTAATTTTAAGGGCCTGCTGCTCCGCTAAGCCAATCGCATTGATTAGAGTGGGAAAATGCACATGTAAAACGTTTTTATGCTCATCTGTTAAAATAGCACTGGCACAACGCTGGCTAATCAGGGCAGGCAAGCTCGTTCTTTGATTAAGTGGATGAGCTGCCTTCTCATAAAAAGCAAGGCTTCCTGTTCCTACTCGACGAGCGTATTTCATATACTGCTTAGCACCATTTTCTTCTAAGATCTGCTTAATCCGGCGAAGATTGCTTAATTTTTGTCTGCTTTCAACACTAGAAAGAGCGCTGCTTGATGCCTGATCTAAAAAATCACTCCTTCTACTTCTTTCTCGACCAGTATAGCTAGATTGTTCTCTTTCTATTACAGCAAGACAAAGATCAAGGGACGAGGCTCGCTCAGCCCTATAAGCCTTTCCATCTGAATAAGGTTCTGTCGTCAGCGATTGAACATTCGCGCCAAAATCAACTAGCACCTGAAAAAGTTCGGGAGGCATCCCGCGAATGATTCCCTCATCATGAGGCTTATATCCCCAACCATTTTCAATATTAATATGCTGCGCAACCTCTGGTAAGCGTAAAAAATCAAGAAGCTTAGCTTTTGTTATTTTACCTTTAAAAGCAGCAAAACAGATCCAATGTAAGGGTGTTTCAAAAACATGCGCAGTTCCAGTTCCTCCCCCACCAGAGACAGCTATCGTTTTATAAGCTTCTGTGGGATATCGTTGACAATATTTAAAAATGCTATCCCAGATTTCGGGGTCAGAACTTAAGCTTTTTAAATTAGAATGAAAACCTTCCATCTCTCTTACAGTCGGCGAAGCAAGCTGCCTTTCTTCTCCACCTTTTTCTTCAAGCTGAAGCCTAGTAGCTGCCTGCTGCTCGTGACGATAGTTCATGAATCTTCTAAAAAAGTAGATCGGTCCGATCTCAAATTCAAAACAATAGTAGGGTTGTAAGAGTTTGTCATCTCCTGTACCGACTATTTTTATGTCATTTCTAAGAGAAGGAGAATTTCTACGCACCAAAGGACTCGATTTTTCAATGCCAAAAACTTTTCTGAATTCTTGCTCTAAAAAAGCTAATTTTTCTTTGCTTTCTTTTCCTTCTACCGGAATAAAAAAGCTTAAGCGACCGCGTTCAAAACTAAAGGAGCCGCCAATACCCATGGTATTTCTGACGTAAAAATTAAGTTTTTGAAGCGCACGCTTAGCCTCTTCCATATCTTCGAACATCGCATTCGGATCCATTACCCTCTCATAACACCAATAACTCGCACTCGGAAAAAAAGCATTGGCTTGGTCATTTGCATCCCATTGGCCAACAATTACAAAGCCGGGGGCCAGTGCTCCTTCAGAATCATGTGCTTCGGTGTAGCCGGGCAGGGCTACCAAATATCCTGGAATAGGTTGCTTGGTTGTAGCCCTTGCCACACCCAAGGTTTCTTTTTTAAAAGCTTCCGCTTTGGCTGGATCTTCTTTTTGTTTTGCAATGGGGTATTCTTCTGGTGAAGATTGAGCATAAGAAGCATCCCAAGCGAGGGTTTCGTTTCTTTCTTCCTTATCTTCTACTCCTTCTCCCGCTTCTACTCCTTCTCCCACTTCTTCATACGGGTCTTCTAGGTCTTTTAGCGTGCTGACATAATGATAGCTTGGGACAACAAAACCATTTTTACTTATTTCTCGGGCTTTCCTCTCTGCACGCTCTTGAATGTGTTTTTTAAGCTCTGCTATTACTCCCTCTATAGTAAAATCGTCGCCAAGTTTTAGTTCTAATCTTTCTAATTCTTGTTTGATTTGAAAACGAATCACCGGCGGTAAAACGCCATAATTAACATAGCCGAGCTCATCGGCTTTAAATTTATTATGAATTTCCTGGCTGGTACCTTCTTTTTTCAAAATAGTGAGCAGCTTCCGTTTTTCAAGTACTGCACGTAAGATTTTATAGTCATTGTCTTTTAAATATAAAAGGATCTCATTAATATTTAACTGAGACTGAGCGTCTTGAAGAGTAAGGCGTTTATAATAATAAAGAAAATACAGAAGCGCTAATTTAGTTGAGAGATCCGGTGCTTCAAAAGCACCACGGTGGTAGTGTTCCACTTGTTTGAATAATAAAGTAGCTAAATTAGCTTGTTTTTTACCGGCATAAGTTCTTTTATAAGCCTCATCTTGTTGTTTACTTAATTTTTCTTTGGGGGATAGATAGGGATACCTTTTATAAAAAGAAGTAGCTGGATCAAGAGCCGTATCCACTTGGAGCTTAATGATATATCCCAGTTGGCCTTTCATTTGTTCTGTTTTGTAATATGACTGGACGGGCAAGCCTTTATAATGTCCTGGTGTTTGCTGATCTGGCCAACGAGCAATCAGCGCCAGGCCCTCTGGGCTACGCATAAAATCTTCTACCGATTTATTAGAACGAGAGGTGAACAAAAATTCAAAAGGTTGTAGACAGATTTCACCTGGAGAGGGCTCAAAAGAAATTTCCGTTTTAGTGAATAGATGGTCGTTTGGAGCTGTAGTCATGGATTATCTCCTTATAATTATAATTTATGAGATGGATTTATAACATGGCGTTTTTTTAATGTAAAGTAAAGAGGCGGATCTTTCATCCTATCTTAATAATCAGTCATTTCAAGCAACTGCATACCTGACTCTTTTTCGGAAAAGCAGATTTTGCTATGATAAGGGTAGCAGTCTTATCAAGCGATTTCGTTCCTAGTTTTGGCTGTCTTAATCAAAAGAGGAGGAAATTACCATGAAAAAACTAAAAAAAACGGTTAGCAGATCACCTAAAATAAAAGGTGCCTTTAATAAAAAAGGGATTCTTAAAAAAACTGGTTTTCAAAAAGATCGTAATCTAAGAGCAGGTGGCGGACGTCAAGAGAATAATGTTTAAGAGCACCACTCTTTAATTCATCGCTAATATTTTACAGGGTAAGTTTTATTTTTGCTAAAGCTTACCCCTGGTCCTTTCTTTTTCCTTCTGACTTTGATTATAATGCCGCAAACAAATAGCGAAGGAATAAATATGAAATCTAGAGGCATAATCAGAGCGTTTCTTTTAGACTATTATAATGATTATCTGGAGGAAAAACAGGAAAGAGAAAAGACCAGACTTCAGCCTGAAATAAAACAACTTAAACAAAAAGAAAAAGAACAAGATAAGCAACAAGCTATTGAGGATAAAAAATATAAATTGCATTTAGAACAAATAACGAAGGAACAAGAGAGACGGCTTGAAGAAGACCGTTTAAGAGATTTGGACTTCCAAAATGAATTAGAAAATTTACAAGCAATAAATGATTACGATTCTTTCCAAGATCCAAAAGATCCAAAAGATCCAAAAGATCCAAAAGATCCAAAAGATCCAAATGAAGACTATCGAAAAGAATACGAGAAAGCAAAAGCAGAGGAAAAAGCCTATTTCAAGAAACTAGAAAAAGAAGATATGCAAAACCTCAAGAAAACGCTTCAACAAGAAAAACAGCGGATCGCAAAAGAAAACGAGCAGAATGTAAAAGCCTTTCATCAGCAAGAAAAGCCTCTACAACATGAAGAGGCAACTCCCTCCTCAGATGAAGAAAGCAGCGATTTTTCGTACAAGGCCGGAGCCAAAGCCCGTTCTCTGTTTTTTAAGAACTGGGAGGCTGAAAAAGCTCTCTATGAACTTGCTCTAATAGAGAGGTATTCTCTCAATCCGCATAACAATCAAGTAGCCGCACAAGCTCGAAGAAAACCTTAGAATACACTCCCTTCAACAAGAGGCGCCTAGAGGCTAGGCAAGTTAGCCCCTAGGCAGTCTTCTCATTTTTGGATATAGTGCTAGATCTAGATTTGCGGTTCTTGTTTCTGAGAGGCTTGTAACAAGATCCATGCTAACTGTAAGTATTTGGTTAACCCCTTGCTCTGTCATGCCAGCACGTTTTTAGCTGGCATCCAGACTTGTAAATGTCCTGGATTCCGGCTAAAGCATGCCGGAATGACAATTTCTCCAGGTTAACCGAATACTTACTGCTAACCTATCTAAGGGATTAGATAATAAATGAAGTTTTCAATCAGAAAATACCTATTTTTTATTTCTCTCTTTTCCTGGCTAGTCTTCAGTAGCCTGGTCTTCGCCTTAGATCAAGCCACAGAGCTAGCTCCGCCGCAAACCAAGCAAATAGCTCAACCCAAGGAATTACAGAAACAGCAGTCAAGGCCACCACAAAAGGCAAGGAATCGACCTAAAAAAGCACATCATTCCAAAAAAACAAGAAAACATAAACAGCCTCGGCATAAACATATTAAATCGCAGCCTCATAAAAAACCGCCTAAGCCTAAACTAAAGCGACACAAACAAGCTCATAGGCATAAGTTAGCTCACCACAAGAAAAAAACTCAGAAACATAAACACGCTCACAAGCATACAAGAGCTCATCCTAAAAACGCTAAAAAACCGAGACCCACCAAGCAGAAAATAGCTACCCAGGCTAAAAAGGTACACCAATCAAAACCAAGGCATAAAAAAATATCTCCCTCTAAACAGACTCAAGTTCATCGAACTCACTTTGTGTATGCTAAAAATAAGCCAATTAAGCCCTTCAATCCCAATCACTTTGAAGCCATCATTGCAATGGGGGCTTCAAAATTAAAAGCAGGCTCCAGTCAATTAGTCGTAACCAGTCAAGAAACCGACACCCTTTATCAAACGAATGCCAATGTGTGGAATACCTTTACGGGACAGGTCGGCTTCGGATACCTCCATTACTTATTTAATCCAAGACTCTATCCGACTGAGGTGAAATGGTTTCAAGCAATCGAGCCAGAAGTGAATCTTTATTATTTATCAAGCCACAGTATTAAGGGTAATATTAATCGTTATAACAACCCGAATTTTAGTGATTTTAACTTTGATATTCCTGTTCAAAACGTACATTTAATGTTTGATCTTGATATCAATGTCATTTCTTACAAAAAAATATCTGCTTATGCGAAAGGCGGGATTGGGCAATCCTGGACTAAGCTCGGTTATAGTGACAGCTCAACCAGTCCTTGTTCTGTGCAGCATGTCAGCTTATATACAAATACAACAAGCGATTCAGCCTGGGAAGCAGGTGGGGGTTTACTCTATCATTATAATGATCAGCTGAGCCTTTCTTTAGAATATTTATATACCCATTTAGGTAGGGTGAAGCTTGCCTCGAGTGGTGGCGCAGGCACAATCTCTGCGCCTATCTTAGCAACCAATCAGTTTCATTTAAATACGCAATCGGCCTTACTGGGGCTACATTTGGCATTATAAAATGGGGGTTTAAAAATGTTCCTTCGTATCGCTGTGCAAATTTTCATTTTATTGTTTTCCTTAGAAACAACAACGGAGGCTAGGCCTCATTGCCGATCCCTAGCAAGCCCTCAGGCAAATCAGTCTGCAGCTCTCTGCGATGTGAGTTTCACAACTAATCCGACTTATTCTTGTTTAGATTTTCCTAAAGATGGCGCTTACACCATTCAAAATAACTCTCCGGTTACCTTGACTCTGAATTATGTTCGCTTACAAATAAATGATAGCGAACCCGCAGGCGATGCTAATATTTCAGCTAATACCTGTGGAGCTAGTTTAGCACCTGGCGCTACCTGCACTGTTACTATCCACATGATTAGCCCCGGTCCCTTTAATCGCGTTTTACAGTTTGGAATTAATAGTCGCCAAGCTGTGTTGAACAGCCCAGTGATCACGCCGACAGTGGACTGCTCGCCCGCATCCACGAATGTAGCTTGCAGTTTAGATACCACTTCTAACTTCAGTGCGCTCGCTAATTCTGTCATTAGTAATAATGGGACTACTGAGCTTGTCGGTGACCTAGGTCTTTATCCTGGAACCACCATTAACGGTTTTCCCCCGGGAAGTGTGAGCGGATCTCAACATCTGGGAGATAGTACTGCCTTAACTGCACAATATGATCTGATGAATCTAGCAAACTGCTTGCTTGCTCAAACTTGCACTGTTCCAACTCCTGGGGATCTAACAGGTCAAGTACTCACAACACCCGGTGTCTATTGTTCCGACTCGAGTATAGTTAACAATGGGGATCTCACACTTGGTGGAGGAGCGACTGCAGTATACATCTTTATAGCCAGGTCTTCGCTCACCATGGGGAATGGTTCAAGGGTAATATTTTCTAATGACGGCACCAAAGCCAGCAATGTTTTTTGGTTGGTGGGTAGTTCAGCTAGCATTGGTCAGGGAGCTATATTTAAAGGAACAATAGTAGCAAATAATGATATTAATTTTGGGAGTGGCGCAACGGTGTCGGGAAGAGCCTTGACCGAAACAGGTGCGATTAATCTAGTGAATAATACGATTACTTTGCCTGTAAATAGTTGATTAATTAAATAATTTTATCAGAGCGAGCCTGTCATCCTGAGCGTAGCGAAGGATCTGAATTATCAATGAGATACAGATTCTTCGCTGCGCTCAGAATGACAATAATGTGCTCAGAATGACAAAAAATGATTTTTGTACCATACAGAAATCATTGATCTTTACTCTAAAGTTATGTACAATAATCAATCATTATTAATGATTGAGTGTAAAAAATGCAACCGCTTTCCGGCACTTCTTCAATTTTACAATTTATGTCTTCTATTTCTCCACAAGCTGCTGATAGTGGCGTACAAGCTGCTGCGGATGCTGGAATACAAGCTTCTGCCGATGCTGGCGCACAAGCTTCTGCCGATGCAAGCGCACAAGCTTCTGCCAATGCAGACGCACAAAACCTTGCTGATGCTGGCGCACAAGACCTGGCGCAAGGAAGCAAACGGAAAAAAGGCAAACGTAAAATTAATCCCGATAACCGTGCCTGGAATAAGAAACAGAAAAGCAGCAACAAAGGCAGCAAGAAAGATGAAGAAACAACAAATCATTATCGTCTTTTACCCATGCGCGCCAATAACAAAGCAACTGTTGAAGTGCCAAATGAAGAAAAAACGGCAATGATTGAAGAGCCACTAAAAACAGCTGCTATGCTATGCCCTCTTTCTCCCTTGGGCTTTCAAGAACCGCTTAAAAGTTTATTGAAAGCAGGCTTCGACTTAAACCAAAACAAAATCAAAACCGCTCGTAAGATAGACCAAGTAATCGAATGGTCACCGCTTGGAAAAACACCGCGAAGAGTAAGAACACCTGGAAAAACTGTACTCTCTCTTGCTTCTAATAATGGCCTGATTTATGGTTTTTCAAACGGCCCCGCCAGGATTTTTCTCTCCCCGAAACGAAAGCTGGAAGATCCCTTAGCTTTCGAGTCTTCTTCAGCCGCAGCTGCAGTGAAGCCCAATCCCCATCTCATCAAACATGTCAAAGTCTTTATTACTGCAACATCTTTAAAATTAGCACAGAAAGAAATAAGTGAAAATTGTGGTATCCGTGAAGGCGGCGGCCAAAATGGGGTCATGGCAACAAAGAGTAGTCTAGCTAAAGAAGCTTCAGCTACGCTCTATGCAAGAGCTGCGAAAGTAGCAAGCTCAGAGGAACAACGCTGGGAATGGTTACATTTAATTGCGCATTTCATCTTAGCAAGCAAGGCACAACAGGAAAATAACTTGGGCGCTGGAACCTATCATGCCAACACCGAAATGCTAAGTGTCGAGCTCGCCTTAAAAACCTTGGTCAAGCTCTTTCCTCAGGGCTTTTGGCTAGAAGTGAAAGCATATTGTATTCCCCTAACGCAAATCTTAACAACCATTGAATATCTGATTAAAACAGAGGAATTTTTCTTACCCTTTGTCTTCAATGCCCAAGAACAGCAGCAACCGAATATTTATAATCTCTCGTATATGGATGTCTTCGTTCAAACCTTAAAAGACATCAAAGCACCGCCCTCCATCGACAAGACCCTAGAACCTAAAAACAAAACACCCACACCAAAAATGCTAGATTTTGGTTCAGCGGCTGTAAAGGCTATGAAGCAATCTTCTCCTCAAAAGAAAAAACAAAAGATGGCTAATTCTTCAGCAGATCCTGATAAAGAAAATAAAGATCCCTCACCACAACCCTTCGCTATAAAATAAAATTATAAAATATAATCAATATCTTGCATGAAAGTTGGATTTATAAACCAGCCCAAATATGTTAGTATACTTATTGGTTAGGCATTTTTATTACGGATCAAACTCTATAACAGGAGGTTGCCATGTTAAATAAAAAAATCAAACTGCTTTGTGCAGTTGCACTCATGCTGGGCGCAATCAGCATTGCTTCTGCCGGGCATTATCGTTATTACAATAGCTGTTGCTGCAAGCAAGATCCTTATAGCAAATTTGCAACTTGTTATAATCGCTGCAGTGATTATCCACAGCAAGTATTTCCTCTTCCTTCTCCGTAATTTTCTAGGAGCTCAAGTCGTAACAATTGAGAAGGGATCTTAAAAAGAAAATAATAATTTGTTGCGGCTTGACTCTATCCTTCATCCATAAGCATTCTGTGAGCAGAATTTATTGAAAAAGAAGCAGCAGCCGAGCTTTCTTCTTCTATCTGAGAGGAGCTTGCTCTAGAACGAGTATTCCAAAAATTAGCATCATTAACTGAGAAGTAGGCCTGAGCGAAACTTTCTTCCTCTTCCTGCATCCGATTGAAATTCATCGGAGGAGTTGCCGCTTCAAGACGACGACTATTCCAAAAATTAGCCTCGTTTGCTGAGAAAGAAACAAGATCAGAATTATCATTTTCTTTTTCTTCTATAGGATAAGCATTCACTGCCGGAGGCAAGTCATACTGCCTCGTACCGGGAAGCGTAAATACAGGTTTTATATAATGGTAGTTTGGATTAAAAGAAGTAATCACATTGATATAAACACCTGTGATCAGTGGAACACATCTATAATTTTTTAAATTCTCTTCAAGTGTTGAAACAGGAAAAACTCGGCCTAACCAGGCATCACAAACTACTGCCGCTTTCTCCAAATAACGATAATCAATAGGCAGAAGATTCAAGTTATGATCATCATTATTAAAAGTCTCCAGTGAGGGATCTCCTATCACCACAAAGATATGATCTCCATTCCCTATTCCCATTACTGCAGCAGGCAAATTGGGCAGCAGTAGTTTTAAAAAATATAAAGCTAACATGCTATATTCATAGCAATTACCCGCACCATAAAAACGACAAATCTGGCTGATTTCTTCTAAGATTTTTAATTGAAGCGCTGGAGCAAGCCCTCCTCCTGCACCTCTTTTGATATTCCTAATATGCCATCGAATTTGTTGAATTTTCGTATTGATTTGTCTTAAATAAGTTGGAAATTCATTAAATTGCGGATGGGTATCAGACTCAGCGAGCCAGCTACGAGTTAAATTCACAAGGACACAAGCAGCCGTTAAATTAAAATAAAGAGAACTACCCAATTCTGCAGGATATTGGCTAAAAACAGATTCAAGGGTAAGCAAGATATTAAGAGGGGGTAAGTGAAATTGGTTTAATCTATAAAGTAAAAAAATGATATTACAAATTTGAGCCTTCTCTTCTAAGGCAATTTCTGACTGCATTAACAAATCAAGAGGCAGCAAACCTTCATTATTCACTGTTGTTGCCTCATCACAGGCGGCCTGCAGGCCTATCTGACCGATATATCTAATGAGCTGGGAGCTACTACTTCCTTTTCGAATAAGCCAGTGCAAGCCCTTTTCACCATGAGAATCAACCCCAAGAAACTCATTTTGCAAACTTTGCCTTCTATATGATTCCATCGTTATTTCTCTTAAATAAAACTCTGTACGGTACAAAAATTAAGGTATTACATTTTGGTGCGAATAGTATCATTTATGTATCTATATATCAATATTATACAAATATTGTACAGAGTGAAAATTGAAGCCGAGACTTTATTCCGGCGACGCTTGCGGAGACGCTTTTTTATTTCTCTCGGCAGGAAGGGTACTTTCTGCACCAAGCTGCTGATTATTCCAAAAACTAGCAGCATTGCCTGAGAAGGAAGGGGTTTGGAGATTCACTTGATCCATCTGATAGAAATTGATTGGGGGAGTAGCCGCTTCATCAGCAGCTAAACAATCCGAGAAATTAGCATCATTTGTTGCAACAGAAAAGATAGCCGGCTGTTCTTTTTCTTCATCAGGCTCTTTATCAGAGGTATCCGCCTCTGCAAGAGGCTGCATTGTAACAAAGGGCTGCAATTGTGTTATGAAAGCCTTTTTTTCATCCGCCCCAGGCACTTGAAAGTCAAACAGCGGTTCGAGGAAATGATAATTTGGGTTGAAGGAAGTAAGCACATTTATAGGGTAGATCCATCTATAATTTTTTAAATTTGTTTCAAGAGTTGAAGCCGGGAAAATACGACCTGACCAGGCATCACAAACCACCGCAGCTTCACCCAATTGACGACAATCAAAAGGAAGAGGATTTTCAGCCTGATAATCAAGCGGATTGGGCAAAGACTGATGACCGAGCATCAGAAAAACATGATCTCCTTTACCAATTTCCATCACTTCGGCATGCAAGTCAGGCAGAAGTAAGGTTGCTAGCCACAAAGCAAGTAAACCATATTCTCTGCAATTACCAACACCAGCAGACCAAGCAATTTCAGCTGCATCCTTTTGGACGTTTAATAGCAGTGCGCTAGATCTCGGGATCTTTTTCTTTCGTGCCAGTCTTTTAATATGTTTAATATGTTCATCGGTAAAATCTCGCATTAGCTTAATTTTCTTATCCACCTTGCTCCTAGCACGTGGAGAGGCATTCGATTGTGGATGCGTATTGGATTCACCCAGAAAGTCACGAGTTAAATTGGCAATCAGACAAGCTGCTGTTAAATTGAAATGAAGCGGACTAGCGACTTCACTCGGAAATTCGCTGTAAACAGAGTCCAAGGTAATAAATTCTTTGAGATCAGGTAAATAGTTTATATAATGAAGACGCAACAAGGCAAGGTAAAGATCACTCTTCTCTTTAGTTGTTCCACTCACTCCTTTTAAGAGATCAATCGGTAAAGCGCCTTTATTGTTAACGTTTGTTGCCTCCTCATAGGCGCTGTCAGGGTCCATACGAGTGAGATGAGCTAAGATAGTCTCTGCGTCATGTCCTAGGCGAATAAGCTTGTGCAAACACTTTTCGCTGAGATCAGGGAGGACTTCGTCTTCGTTTTCAGCTTCAATTTTTCTTTTACGTGAGCGCATTTTTTAGTCACTTTGGTTATAGTAAGAACAAAATTGTATCATTTTTGTTCATTTGCTGCAATATTGGTCAATGTATTTTTTTATCTCATCGAAAATTGAGACCTTGCTCTGACCTGCTCAAGCCTATCCTCTTGATTTACCTGGATAAAATCAGCTTTTACTTCAGGAGGTGGAAGGCTAATTACAGGAGGAAAAACAGGGTGTTCCACCTGCCTATTAAGCCCAAATTGCTGGTGCAATTGCGCATTTTGACTTAAGTTGGCTTCTGGCTCTGGTCTCGCTTGAACTTCTCCCCTTGGAACTAACTCAGCTTGATTTTGTCGCTGGAACCCTCTTCTCAAAGCATTCCAACAGTTAAGACAAGTCGAACCCAAACCGACTAGCGCGATACCTAACATAGCACCCGCTATTCCTCCATAAACCGCCACTACAAAAGCATTAATAATAAAGCTAGCAGAGGCAAGGGGAAGGATCGATATAAAAGCGGCTCCTATTAGTAAAATAAGGGGCGTAATCAGGGTAAGCGCTTGGACCCCCCATTCTAAGCCCTTTGCAAAGTGCTTCATCCCCTCCCAACAATCTCTACCTCGCCCTTGTTGATATAAGTAACCCAAACCGCAGGACAGAAGGACAAGAGCCATTGCCACAAACCCAAAAAAACCACTTGAAAAAAAAGAAAAAATCAAAAAATAGAAGATGGCATTTAAAACAATACCATAGCCTAGGGAACAGGCTCTCATGTAAGTACCGTCTTCACAGAGATCGCTCTGCTGTACGTTAACATGAGGTATGACAACTCCCTTTCTTTCAAAATAAGCAAGCTCTCTCGCGTTAAAAGCCGCACGAGAGACCGGGTTAGTTGACTTTCTAGCGATCCAAGCTCCTATAGTGGTTTTATCAAAAACATGACCATTCGCTGCGCCAACACGATCCTCTACTGGGATGGCGGAGGCAGTAATGCTATCGATCGGGTCACCCTGCTCATCTACATTATTCAAAGGCCATTGCAAAGCTAAGATCAATTGAACTTCAAAAGCCTGATCGCATAAAGTCTTCGTATGAGGATTTTCTTTCTCTATGAGCTGAGCGCGCAAAAAACAGCGCAGAGCTTCTCTTTCTTCGGGAGGAGGCTCCCAAACCGCTTCCCTTCCATCATCCTCTGGCAATAAATCAATTAATTTTTTAAGCAGCTCTGCTTTTAAACTTGAATTTTCTCTTTCCCCTTCCAGTTTGATGATCACTTGTTTAAGCGCAGCTCGATTTTTTGCTGTTAATTCAGGAAAGCTTTCTGGCATAAAAATCCTTTTTTAGTAAATAAAGGTTAATATAAACAATCGAACTTAAGAAAATATTAAAGAGCGCTCAAACACAGAAGCCTCATTTTAGGTATAATTAGAATAGGTCCCTCTTTTCTTGACAGGATTTCATCATGAATAAAGCATCCTTAAAGAAGCTCTCTAAAGCGAATACCATCACCTTTTTAAAAGTATTTAATTTTGTCGGCGGAGCTTTGGTATTTTTTGGCCTTGCCTTCTTGATCGGGATCAACTGGTTTTCGCTCAATGCTTTTTTAAAAATACTGTTAACACTCGGCTCCTCACTCGCCGCCTATTTGCTAGGAAGCTGGTTTTACTTACACAAAAAACAGGAGGCCTTGGGCTCAGCTTTTTTTCTGATTGCCGCTCTTATGCTGCCCCTCGGTTTATATGTCAGCTTAGATCAACTCAATCTGCTTTCCTTTACCCATTTCAACAGGGTGAATACTGTTATTACTGCAATTTGTTTCGGCGTTTTTCTTTTCAGTCATTTGTTTTATCCACGCACTATCTTTCTTTTATTTACTTTCATTTTTGCTTCCTTATTTTTTATCAGCCTAGTGAGTGAGCTCACCAATCAGCCCAATAGTATATTTAATCATATCTTCGATTATGAACTACTATTTTTGGGTTTCAATTATATTTTATTCGGACGCTATTTAGATAGCGATCAAAAATTTCCCCTTAGCGGACCGCTCTACTTTTTTGGCGCCGTTTTTATTTTATCAGCCAGCTATTCTTTGTCAGGCATCTTTGATTTAGAAAACTTCAATTCCTCTATTTGGAAAATAGTCACTGCCTTACTCATTCTAGCTTCCTTTCTTTTAGCTGTACCTTTGAAAAGTAAATCTTTTCTGTATTGGGGAGGAATTTTTTTGGTGGTTTATCTCACTGATCTATCCTATCAATTCAGCCATTTATTTGGCCGCTATGGCTGGCCGCTGCTTCTTATTTTACTTGGTTTTTTCTTTATGTTTACCGGTTATCTCGTCATGCATATCCATCGAAAAATAACGCGCTTAAAAAACCCTTAGCGGTCTATTTTTTCACCCCTAAATAAGAGCTCTTTTACCCCGACCACGCCATCAAAATAACGGTATTCCACCTCGGCTTCCTGAAACATGACCAAACCCACAGCAATGGAAGCGGTCCAGGTGGTTTCCGTTTTACAAGGAGCCACATGGCCAATGACAGAACGGATGCCGGCACCAATAATCGCCTTCGCACAATCACTACAAGCAAACCAAGGACAATATAAAATAGCACCCGTGGTATTTTTCCCCTGTCTTAAAGCAGAAAAAATAGCATCACGCTCAGCATGTTCTAAATAATCTCGCTTCACATCCGGCTCTAATCTTTCTGGCAAGGGCTGAACGCCCTGAGGGAAACGATTCGCACCATAACTCAGCACTTCACAGGTAGATGAATCGACAATCACTGCTCCATTTTGCGTTCTGGGATCAGAACTATTATTTTTAGCAAATTCATAAGCTAGTGATAAAAAATAACGATCTTGATTCATTTTAAGATCCTCTTAAAAAATGTTTCATGAGCTCATAGCCTTGTTGCGTCAGAATAGATTCAGGATGAAACTGTAGTCCAAAGAGTGGATACTGTCGGTGTTTCAAAGCCATAATTTCGCCTATTTCACAGCGGGCGGTAATTTCTAATTCTTGCGGAAACTGTTCTTCACTGACCACCAAGGAGTGATAGCGCGCAACCCTTAAAGGATTGTCTAAGCCTGAAAATAAATCTTGTTGCGCATGACATACAGCAGATACTTTACCATGCATCGGTCGTTTTGCACGAACTATGCGACCGCCATAGACTGCCGCAATAGCCTGATGACCCAGACAAACACCCAAAATAGGCAGCAGTCCTGCAAAATACCTGATTACTTCCATCGAGATCCCGGCTTCTAGCGGTGTGCAGGGACCGGGTGAAATAATCAGATGTGAAGGTTTGCAGTTTTCGATCTCAGCCAAGGTCAGGGCATCATTACGATAAACCGCATAGTCAAAACCTAATTCACTCACATAGCGAGCCAGGTTATAAACAAAAGAATCATAATTATCGATTAATAAAATCATAATCTGTTCCAAGCGCTCTAAATAAAGCGCCTGCTTTTATTAAAACTTCTTCGTATTCCTGTGCTGGTTGAGAGTCAAGAACAACTGCACCCCCTGTTTGAAAATAAACCTTATTATTTTTGATGCAGAAGGTACGAATGGTAATGGAACTATCCATATTGCCGTCAAAACCGAGATAAGCGAGACTACCACAATAAGGGCCACGCTCTGTTGGTTCAAGCTCTGCAATAATTTCCATCGCACGATATTTGGGTGCGCCCGTAATAGAACCGCCGGGAAAAGCTGCTGCTAACAGGTCGCTTGCTTCTCGCCCCTTGCTTAATTGGCCTGTAATGACTGAAACCAGGTGATGGACAGTCGGATAGCTTTCTAAACCACAGAGCTGCTTCACTTGAACAGAATGCGCCTCGCAGACTCGGGATAAATCATTGCGAAGTAAATCAACGATCATTACATTTTCCGCACGATCTTTTTCGCTATTCAGTAATTCTTGAGCAAGTTGCTCATCTTCTTCTAGAGAAGCCCCCCGCCTTCGTGTGCCCTTAATAGGCCTGGTTTCTACCGAACCCCGAGTCAGCTTGATGAAACGCTCTGGAGAAGCAGAAGCAATTTGACTATCAGCAAAATGGAAATATGCTGCAAAGGGAGCAGGATTGATTGCTCGCAAACGTCTATACAACTCAAAGGGAGTCAGCGCTTGAGGTAAGTATGCCCTAAATCCTTGGGATAAATTTGCTTCAAAAATATCCCCCGCTAAAATATAGTCAATTACTTTTTGCACCTGCTCTTGATAAGCCCTTGAAGAAAAATTTGAATGAATTTCTACTCTCTTGTTCTGTTCAACAAGGGGTGCTAGCTCCGTAGGCAAGGCTGGTAAACGCGCAAGAAGAAAGGCTTGACGCTGCTCGGCATGCAAAAGACGTGCTTCTTTTTCTTGGTAAGGATAACCACTTGAAAAAATCCAGGCCTGTTTTTGAAGCAAATCAAAGCCGAGGACGAGGTCGTAAAAACCCAAGACCAGATCTGGGAATTGCAGCTCATCTTCTTGCGTCCATGCTAACTTTTCCATTTGCTTTACCAATTCATAGCCAAAATAACCAGCAGCGCCGCCTTGAAAAGGCGGTCGCTCAGGAACTGTCTCTTGGGAAAAGCGCTTTAACTCCTTTCTTAATACCTCTAAAGGATTAGCTTGAAAACGACGATTGTTTAGCTCAATCCAGCCCTTTTTACTCATGAGCATTTGAAAAGGATAGAGCGCAATAAAACTATAGCGCCCGCAGGACACTCGCTCTTCGGCACTATCTAAAAAAAGCGCACCCTCTTCCCCGCTAAACTGAGAAAAAACCAGGCAAGGATCCTGGTAGGGAATTTCGGTGCACAGTGGGAAAGAGAAGTCGCTCATTTTTATTCCTGCGCTCTAGACTTATTTCAGCGCTAGATAAATATAGAGAAAATAAAGCAAGCCATTCACTAATAAAGCCGCTATCGGTAGACCTTTTTTGAAAGTCATGATTCGAAGCCACAGGGCTGCACAGAGGGTAAGCAGAATACCTGTCGAAACTTCTTGCTGCGGCTGCCAAGTGGTTAAGAGCACGCCCAAAGCCGGCAGAAGGGAACCTTGAAAAACCAAAGCACCTGTTAAATTTCCAAAGGCCAGCGTGTCCTTAGACTTCCTAATCCAGAGAATACTATTTATTTTTTCAGGTAATTCTGTGGCGATAGGAACAATTAAAAGAGAAATAAGCAAGGCTGAAATATTCAAAGCCTTGGAAGCCTGTTCTATTCCTACAATAAAACCCTTGGTTCCACCAATTAATAACAGAAAGCTGATTAACAATTGTAGGGTAATCGCATTTTTATCCTTCAAGCCTAATTTAGAAAAAATCAAGGGTTCATCAGGTACCACACCATAGCCCTGAGCTACTAATTGCTTAGAAGCTTTGAAAGTGGAGTAGAGATAAATGCAATACAGAAGAACCAAGACAATACTAATGAGAATTCGCCACAAGAAAGGCTGAAGGGGCACATACATAGCAAGGGCTGAGAGTAAAAAAGCCAAAATAAAATAATTTAAATCGCGAACAAAGCCAACTTTTTCGGGTTGAATCCATCCCCGCAAACCACGACGCTTGATGACAAATAAGGCCATTAAACAGGTGGACAGTGTAGAAATCATGAGCGGTGCACCGAGAATCGCACCCACGCCAATCTCTTCATTCACCTTCTGATTAGAGGTTCCCGCAAATAAGGCAATAAAAGGAACGGTGGTTTCCGGTAAAGCAGTAGCAATGGCTGCAAAAATAGAACCAATTACACCGGCTGACAACCCCAGCCGGTGTCCAAAATATTCTAGGGCGTTGGTCAGACCTTGCGAGGCAAGTAGAATAATGAACAGCATGATGAGCAATTGCATGATAAGAAAAAACATCTGTTCTCTCTGTCTTCAAGGATCTGCTCTTGATGTTATAATATATGAAAGGGCAACATCAACTGGAGGATTCATGAAAACGCTAAAACAGTGGCTGAAGCTTTTTTTGCCAGGATCCTTTAGAAAAGCAAGTTTCGATTCTGTCGATGAAGCGCTTGATGAATCTTTTCCGGCTAGCGATTCGCCGGCTTTTGCAGGAGAAAGCTCAAACAGCCCTCCCCTCGCTCAGTCTCCCGAGACTAATCCACTTGCTATGTTGAGAGTAGAACATCAAGCGCTGATGCAAGTCATCTATCTGATCAGTGAGCAAATAGAACAACTTCAGCAAAACAAAGCTGTCGAACTGCCGATTTTAAAAAATATTCTCGAGTTTTTGCGTGAGTTTGTAGCACTACATTATCACAAGGAAGAAAAACTCTTACTTCCTGCCTTAGAACAAACTGGCGCACCTATAAACGAAGGCCCCGCGGTTCTCATCAAACAGGATCATGAATCAAGTCTTTCTCTATTAGTAACACTCGAAAAATTATTAGCGCTCAGCGAAAACAATGAAAGCAGCCGTGAAAAATTAATCCGTACCTTAAGCCAATTAAAGGATATCTATACCCGACATACTCTCAAAGAAGAAAATTTTATTTTTCCCTTAGCAGAAAAATATCTTTCTCTAGCAAAGCAACAAGCTTTAGCTACTGCTTTTGACAAGCTTGATCACCAAAAAAAGAGCTCTCTCTAAGAGCTGTCATTCAGAAGACAAAGGCGCTGCTAAAAACGCATCCAGCAAGCGATTCACTTCCTCGCTTTTTTCAAGATGAACCAGATGGGCTGCGTTTTCGAGCACCTGTAATTCATGCTGCGGTAAGTGCTGATAACCAGCCTTCACCGATTCCAGGGGAATGAGCTTGTCTAGTTTTCCGCAAATAATAAGCGTAGCTAAATTGAGCTGATCCAGCTGCAAGCGAGGAATAGCCCTCATTCCTTGGAGTAAAGCTTTAATCACCTGCATGGGATTCCGGTTGCGTGCTTTTTTTTCTTCTTCGAGAAGACTGGGATCAGCTGAAGGCGCAAAGGCTAATTTTTCAAAGGTTTTGTCCAAACTCTTTCTCAAAAATTTTAACAAAGGAAGTGGTAAGGAATAGGCAAAGGGGATGGCTTGAAAGGGCTTGCAAGTGACTGGCGTAATCAAGACTAATTTCTGAATGCGAGCTTGCTTAGTCTGAGCCAGCAAGGTAGCTAAAGCACCCCCATAGGAATGGCCAAAAATATAATTTTTGTCGCTCGCATAATTTTCAAAAAGAACCTGTATATCCTTATTCAATTCTTCACAAGAATAAAGCGCTGGGCCTGGCCAGGGTTGAGCACTCGCTCCCTGCCCCAAGAGGTCCGGTACAATCAAGTTATACCGATTTTTTAAATGCTTGACTTGTTCCCGCCATTGCTCTCCCCTACCGCCTAAACCATGAATCATAAAAATAGTTGGCTGAAGCGGATCGCTTTTATAAATCGCTAGATGGATTCGTCGACCAGGACGTATTTCAACTTCTGTATTCATTTGCGCTCCTGCAAAAGTTCTTGCTAAGGTATTTTACCTCTTAGTCCTTCATTGCGTAAGTATTGTCACTGACCTGCCTGCTATTAGCGCTTCGTAAGTATTCGGTTAACCTGGAGAAATTGTCATTCCCCATTCTGGAGAAGTTGTCATTCCGGCATGCTTTAAGCCGGAATCCAGGGCAGGTAAAAGCCAGATGCCAGCTAAAAGCGTGCTGGCAGGACAGAGTAGAGGTTAACCGAATACTTACAGAAATTCGAAATCAGTCCTTGTTTTTAGATCCCAGCCATGCTTTAATATGCTTGTTTTTTAAACTGAATCATTTCCAATGGTTTATCCCTATCAAAGGTCAAGAGTTCACTCTTCTCATTTTAATCTGGATGCTACCTCAAACTGAGGTCGGATTGGCAATGATACTTAAGCGCCAGCTATCCGGATTTTCTTGTCTAATCAAGAGAATCAATCGCAGCAGCGAATTTTTCTGGCTCACAAGACAACACATTCATGAGGAAAAATATGTCATTTGCACAATTGAATTTAGATCCAAAAATCTCTAAAGCCATTCATAATTGTGGCTATACTCAACCCACCCCCATTCAAGCACGCTGTATCCCCGATATCCTAAATGGCAAAGATATGGTGGCTTCTGCACAAACAGGAACCGGTAAAACAGCAGCCTTTGTTTTACCTTCTCTTCATCGTCTCAGCCTCCCTCAAATAAAGGGACCTCAAGCTCGTCCATCCAAGGCCAAGCCGCGAATTTTAATTTTGACTCCCACCCGTGAATTAGCCAACCAAATTACAAAAGCAGCGTCTACTTATGGCAAATTCATGAATTTTAAGATCATCAGTCTGGTCGGCGGCATGTCCTATCATCAGCAAACTCGGAATTTGGCTCAAGCCGTTGATATTGTTGTTGCTACGCCAGGACGTCTCTTAGATCACTTGAGAAAGCATCGTCTTGATTTATCTCAGATTGAAATCCTCATCTTCGATGAAGCCGACCGCATGCTTGACATGGGCTTTATTGATGATGTTAAAGCCATTACCAAAACCACGCCCAGTAACCGACAAACGCTCTTATTCAGCGCAACGGTAGATAACAAGCTCGATAACATCATTAAGCAGCTCTTAAAGAACCCCGTTCGCATTGACTTATCTCAAGAAAAAATGGCACCTGCCAAAATTAAGCAAGAAATTTATCTTGTCGATAATGATCAGCATAAATTTCGTCTTCTGCAACATTTTATGAGCAATAAAAATATTTATAAGGCCATTATTTTTACCGCCACCAAGATCAATGCTGATAAGTTAGCAAAACAATTACGCGACAATCACTACTCAGCAGCGCCCCTCCACGGCGATTTAAAACAAAATGTGCGTAATCGTACGCTCGATCAATTACGTCAAGGAAAAATTCAATTTCTCGTGGCAACCGATGTTGCAGCCCGCGGTATCGATGTCAGCGATATCACGCATATCTTCAATTACGATCTACCCAAATTCTGTGAAGACTATGTACATCGGATTGGACGCACTGGTCGCGCCGGCAAAGAAGGCAAGGCTCTATCTTTTGTTCTGCCAAGCGAAAGTCGTCTGATTAAACAGCTGGAACGCTATCTCGGCCAAAGCTTGCAGCAAAGCATGGTGGAAGGTTTAGAACCAACCCGGCGCTTTATCTCAGATAAACCACCAGCCAAACGCTTTAACAAAGACAGAGCTTCGAGCAAAAAACCCTTTGCTAAAGACAAAAAGAAACGCTTTTGGTTTAATAATAAAAATAATAAAGATAAAAGGCATTAGAAACTGCTTCTGGAAAAGCGGTCATCTTGGAAAAGCTATCATCCTGGAAAAGCGGTCATCCTGGAAAAGCTATCATCTTGGAAAAGCTGTCATCTTGGAAAAGCTATCATCTTGGAAAAGCTGTCATCTTGGAAAAGCTGTCATCCTAGATGCCTGTCATCCTGAGCGCAGCGAAGGATCTCCAGATGTGTATAAGGTGATCCTTCGCT
>CAYXNR010000020.1:0-36500 GCA_964466595.1 uncultured Coxiellaceae bacterium
TCCATCTGTTTAACTATAAAGTACAAAAAACGTGCGACTAGCCTAGTAAGGCCTTTGAAATTTAAAAACTATTGACCTTCTATCCAGACGAGATTAGTATCCTCATCGATGCCTTCCCCGGTAGCTCAGCAGGTAGAGCAGGTGGCTGTTAACCACCCTGTCATTGGTTCGAATCCAGTCCGGGGAGAGTAATTGATCTTCATGCTGCCTGAGGTAATCCTGCTTGAGAAAGGGATAAATATGCAAAAGGATGAGAGCGAAGCAAAACCTCCTACTTCTGAAAATCAACAAGCTCATCCAGCCCTGCCTAGCTCACAAACCCTTATTTATTTCTTGAGCAGTTTGTCTACGGGAGTCATCACAACTGGCATTTTTAATCCCATGGATCGGGCACTCTATTTAGCCATTATCAAAAAAAGACCTTTATGGGTAAAAGCAAATTTTGTCTCCCCCTATCAGGGTTGTCTTTCGGCCATGGGTCAAAAGTCTATCTTTGGTAGTTTGTACTATATTACCCAAGACCAAGCAAAAATACATTTACAGCCTTATCTCTTGACTCAGCTACATTCGGGAGAGGTAGTTGCCAACATCGGTGTCGGTTGTTTTGCTGGCAGTATACATGCCATTTTCAGTAACCCCCTGAACTCAGTAAAATACCAAACCTGGGGCGATGATGAGGCCTGCTATCTTAAAACAGCTCAAAAGATGTGGAAAATGAAACAGCTTGAACCTTTTATACGAGGAACCCGAGCTACCATCTATCGAGGAATCACCTTTGGCAGCATCTACGAGGTGCTACGAAATCTACTGCGCCAAAAACTGAATCCCGAGGAAACTCAAAAACCGCAAAACAAGCTCATGACAGTTGATTTTGCAGCGAATACCACAAGTGCTATTCTATCTACCATAGCCGCCTCCCCTTTTAACTATGCTAGAAATATACAATACAAAATGCCCCTGCAACAGCCGGCTCCAACTGTCAAAGAAATTCTGATTTCAACGCATAAAGAGTCTAAAACACAGAACAAAACGCTACTCAGTAGAATAAATTTCTTTTCTAAGACTTTTCAGTTGGGTTGGGGCACCGTCCGGGTTGGCGTGGGTATTGCTACTGGGCAAATTATCTTCGATGAGGCTAAAAAACAATTTACTAAACATTTAAGCTAGCCGTCGTCCCCGCGAAAGCGGGGATCCAGGCTTGTATCCGGCGGTTATGCCATTTTCAATAACTGGAGTTCATTCAGCTAAAAAGCCTGGATCCCCGCTTTCGCGGGGACGACGTCCTTTTCGCTTTCGCGGAGAACGATGGCGCTTAAGGTGAGTTAAGTTTAAACATTTTAAAAATTCAAGCTACAGATACCATCCATCATCTCAGCAAATCTCGGTATAGAAAATTCATGGGTGGCACGCTTGTAGCCCTGTAAGCCAAAGGCTTGGCGTTCTAGTGGGGAAAGTGTATAAGCTTGTAGCATGGCCGCTGCTAATTGTTCGGGATTACGGGGATTAACCAGGGTGCCCGTGTCTCCTAAAACCTCGGGCATGCCATTTACGCGCGTTGCAATGGTAGGTAGCTTGGCAAGCATGGCTTCTAGTAAAACCCGGCCAAAAGCCTCCTGGATGGAAGAAGAAACGTAGGTATCAAAGGCTTTCATATAACGAAAGCCATCGGGAACAAAGCCGGGGAAGTAGACGGCCTCTTCGAGCCCGAGGGAATGAACCACTTGTTTTAATTCAGCCTCGAGCCTGCCTTCTCCTAAAATAAGCAATTTAGCCAAAGGACAGTGGGCTTTGATCAAGGCAAAAGCTTGAATCAGGGTCTTTTGATCCTTGTTTTTAGCAAGACGACCGAGGGTCCCGAAAATAAAGTCCTCTTGTGAAAGTTGCAGCTTTTCTCGGGCTTCTACACGGGTATAGAAGCGAGGTTCGGTCAATTGAGTATCAATCATGTTGTATAGTGTTAAGACACGGCCCGGGGGCAAGCGCCAGACTGTCTGTCGCAGATCATCACGCACGGCACGAGAAACGCCGGCTAAAATGAGGTTTTTAGGAGCAAGACAGGCTAAAAGCAATTTTCTGGTCAGCCTCTTGAAGGTTCCCAATTCATGCATAACTGCGATAAAAGTGGGAATTCGATAAAAACAAGCTAGCCAGAGCATAATATAGGTTGGTTTATAGCGATGACAAATGACGACATCAAAAGCTCGTTTTCGCTGTAGTTCTATCATTTTCTTAATCGCGGCAAGCTTCAGCCCCCGAGTTACCCGGGACGGACAGTCCATAAAAATAACCTCTTTAGCCAGGGTTTTTTGTCTCACCTCCTCATTCGGACAGCCTGTTAAATAAACAACCGTGACCGCATCATCTGCTTCTGTAAATACACGAGCATATTGATTGGCTATATCAATAAACTGGATGGCATAACTATGATTAAAAATAAGAACCCTTCTACCAGGTGCATTTCTAGGTGGGAGCATGATAATATTCAGTCTCTTCGTTATAATTTTGTTACCATATCATAAAGGAGCTAGCTTAAAAACTATGCCAAAAGAAGATCAGATTGAAATGGAAGGGGTTGTTGTTGATATCCTTCCCAATACTATGTTTCGAGTCCAGCTCGATAATGGACATCTCATTACCGCTCATATTTCAGGGCGTATGCGAAAAAATTACATTCGAATTTCGAAAGGTGATCGAGTAACAATTCAAGTGACACCCTATGATCTCAGCAAGGGTCGAATTACCTATCGTGGTATCAAGAAAGATAAGGAAGAAAAAGCAGCAGGAGAGCAGGCCGCAAATGGAGAAGAGAAATAAAAACTGCAGGCCGCAACTGAATTCACAATCAAGACTTGACCCTTGCTCTTATAATGAGTAAATTTGTTCTCCATTTACACGGAGAGAATTTGTCATGCATGATAGGAAACCAAGCACTTCAAGTACTTCAACCATTACCAACTTGTTAGAAAAAAAATCTGAAAAACCTACCGCAGAAGAAAGTAAAGCAAGCGAGAATCAATTAAGCACGACGACTAAATTTATTTTCAACTCAACCATCAGTTATGGAAGACGTTTTTATCAATACCTGTATCCTTACAATGGTGCTCAGATAACTGGCTACCGCTTCCCGCATGTCCCGCGCTTAATAGGCACTGCTTTTGATGGTCGCTTGCCTCAACATCGTTTAAACGGAGGTTTAGAACAATTTGAAGAAATAAAGCGAGCAGGCAAACTCGCCGTTGATAACCAGTGCGGACTGAGTTATTTCTGGTTAGGACCTAATCTTCCAGGTGTTTCCAAATCAATTACAGCCCTTTTATTAGTGACTCCCGCCTATATTCAGCAGCTCATGCTTTTCAATGATTCTAAAGTTGAGCGGGGCGAGTTGATGGATACCTTTAGAGATATTTTTGGCCCTCATAACATTATTCCCATGCCAACAAACGACAGATACCACGAAGTAGCGAAGGTATGGAAAGATACTGTTTATCATCGGAAAGCCTTAAGACAGTTAATCGAACCAATACAAGCGGGTATGAATGATTATATTTGCAGTCTGCATGAGAAATCTAAAACAGAGAGCTTCGATTTACAGCAACTTTCTGAAGAGTTGATCATGAAACTGGTCTCCCGCGTTTTAGTCGGCATGAAAGGAGAAGTCGATACACGAGAATTATGCGAGGTGATGTCTGTCGGTACTCGCTTGACCGTCGACGTAGCAAGCCAGGTTAGCTTGAGAAAGGAAAGCGCTAAAGAAACCCTACGCAAGATCCCCATCTTAAGATCCGTATTGAATCTTGCTCCAGAAGAAACACCCACAGGCCGGGCGCGACAAAGCACTATTCAGATGATGCATAAATTGTTAGGTCCTCACGAACAAGAAATTCGAGCAAGCGACAACCTTGCTATACGACTCGAAAACAGCTGGCCAGCCGAGACTCTGCCTCCCTCCCAAGTGACCGGAAATGAAGAGAAAATGCTGGCAACAAGTTTTGATGAGAACACTATTTTAGATATTGCCACTATTTATGTTGGCCATATTCAAGTCGCACGTCTCATTCAATTTTCAATTATGCTCTTAGCCCTTCATCCTGATAAACTGAAGCGGCTACGCGCTCAAATTAATCAGGTTAAGTCTGACGACAGTCTGTGGACCGAGGAAGAAATTAATAAGATCCCTTATCTCAAAATGGTAATCCAGGAAGTGCTGCGCTTGTATCCGCCCATTCCCATCAATGCAAAGCAAGTCAAAGAAGATTTGATTTTGGGCGATATTGGGCGTCAAGCCAACTTAGCCTCTTATCAAGAGGCTATGACCTTGCGAGATCCATCACATGATGTCCATTTAAAAAAAGGTGATATTGTTTTTATTTCTGCTTGGGTAACTCAGCATTTAAAATCTGAATATGACAAGGCGGATGAATTTATGCCAGAGCGCTTTGCTGAAAAAGATGCGGATGGTAATTTCGATTTTTCACGCTGCCGCCAACCGGATAAATACGCTTGGTTTCCTTTTAGCTTAGGTCACCGTGCTTGCGCAGGCCAAAATATTGCGCGTCTTCAAGCCATGCTCGCCCTTGCCAATATTGTAAGAAAATATGATTTGGAAATGGATCCCAAACATCAGCATCCTTTTCCAACAGAAGCCACTTTACAATTAAGACATAAGGGACCCGTCACAGTCTTTTTTAACCCGGTAACTGAGGCTAGCAAGTTACAGGTAGCACAGCAGAGCGTAGCGGAAGAGGTGTACAGGAAAAAATTGGCACCCTCAGTAGGATAAAAAATAGAGAAAAAGCCTGGATCCCCGCTTTCGCGGGGACGACGTCCTTTTTCATGCTTTCGTGGGGGACGACGGCGACTAAGGTGAGTTATTTAGCTAGAACAGGATGATCGCAAAACTCTTCTTCAATAATAAAGCGTAGTTTATTTAATTGTTCATCTTCGGTGATCGTCACACAGCCGCCTTTGTCTAACTTGCCAAAGAGCAACTCTTCTGCCAAAGGCTTCTTAATTTGCTCTTGGATCAATCGTGCCATCGGTCTTGCACCCATCTTACTGTCATAGCCATTTTTTGCCAGCCATTCTTTAGCACGCTCATCAATTTCAATTTCGACGTTTTTAGTTTGCAACTGTGTTTCTAGCTCAGCGATAAATTTATTAACAATATTGATAATGGTTTGATGAGTCAGCGCCTTAAACTGAATAATCGCATCTAAGCGGTTACGGAACTCAGGTGAAAATAGGCGATTAACCGTAGACATGACATCCGGCGAACTCTCGTCCGAGGAAAAGCCAATCGTTCCTCTTTCTAGTAATTCGGCTCCGGCATTCGAAGTCAAAATCAAAATAGTATGGCGAAAATCTGTTTTACGCCCATTAGAATCCGTCAGCGTACCATGATCCATAATTTGCAAAAGCAAATTAAAAACATCGGGATGGGCTTTTTCAATTTCATCCAAAAGCAAAACTGCATGGGGATGTTTGTTCACTGCTTCTGTTAATAAACCGCCCTCATCATAACCCACATAGCCGGGAGGCGCCCCAATCAAGCGTGAGACGGTATGGCGTTCCATATATTCTGACATATCAAAACGCAATAATTCTACACCCATGATCTGGCCCAATTGCTTACATACCTCTGTTTTACCAACCCCTGTTGGGCCAATAAAGAGAAAGGAGCCAATTGGTTTGTTTGAATCTCGTAGACCCGAGCGAGCCAATTTTACTGCAGCACAGAGTGTATCAATGGCTTCATCCTGTCCATAAATGAGCATCTTCAAATCGCGAACCATGTTTTTTAAGGAGTCACGATCAGAAGCTGAAACATTTTTCTCTGGCACACGCGCAATTTTGGCAACGACTTTTTCAATATCTGATACTTCAATGACTGTCTTGCGCTTTTCTTCTGATTGTAAATATTGATAAGCGCCGACCTCATCCACCAAATCAATTGCTTTATCCGGCAGTTTGCGATCCGTAATATAACGGGAAGCCAAACGTGCAGCGGCCTCAAGAGACTCATCGGTATATTGAATACGATGATGCGACTCAAAGCGATTTCGCAAGCCTTTTAAAATAGCAATGGTTTGTTCAACAGTCGACTCCTTCACATCAATCTTTTGAAAGCGTCTTGCTAAAGCATGATCTTTTTCAAAAACGCCTCGATATTCTTTGTAAGTTGTTGAGCCAATACAGGTTAAATCGCCTGAGGCTAATAAGGGCTTAATCAAATTGGAAACATCCATTAAGCCACCGGAAGCAGCTCCTGCGCCAATAATAGTATGGATCTCGTCAATAAATAGAATCGAGCCTTTTTGTTCTTTAATTTGATGCAATACAGCTTTTAAACGCTTTTCAAAATCACCACGATATTTTGTACCTGCCAATAAGCTTCCTAAATCCAGAGAATAAATTGTAGATTGAGCTAAGACATCGGGAACACGTCCCTCAACAATCGCTTTGGCTAAACCCTCTGCAATAGCTGTTTTTCCAACGCCGGCTTCACCAACTAGCAAGGGATTGTTTTTGCGACGACGACACAAAACCTGAATAACGCGTTCTGTTTCTTCTTCTCGACCAATTAAAGGATCAATCAAGCCTGTTTGGGCTTTGGCATTCAGATTAGTTGTATAAAGTTCTAAGGGACTGGAACCACTCTCCTCCTGCATGCCCTCGCCTTCCTCTTGCTGAAAATGGCTATAGTCTTTATAAGTCGGAGGCAATTTAACATTGGGCTTGGTTGTGCCATGGGTAATAAAATTAATCACATCTAAACGACTGACATTTTCTTGTCGTATAAAAAAGACACTTTGACTTTCTTGTTCACTAAAAATTGCCGCTAAGACATTTGCTCCCAACACCTCTGTTTTTCCTGACGATTGCACTTGAAAAACAGCCCGTTGGATAACCCGTTGAAAACCCAAGGTAGGCTGGGTTTCACGGCCATGGACATTCAGGGGAATAAGCGGGGTAGTACGCTCAATGAACTCCACTAAGTTCGTACGTAAGCGGCTCGTATTAACGTTACAGTTTTTTAAGACTTCAATCACGGAGGAGTTATCTAATAAAGCCAGCAAGAGATGCTCCACAGTAACAAACTCATGGCGTTTCGCTCGGGCCTCTTTAAAAGCCACATTAAGCGTATACTCAAGCTCTTTGTCTAGCACGGTACACCTCCTAAAAAACGCATCGTCAATAAAGAACCTTGCAAACCACTCTTCCTTTTGTATGCTCTTTCTTATAGGTAAGCCTTTTATTTCACTTTTCTAATTCATCCTGCTCTTACCCTTTATATAGTCGATATTTTGCATTTTTGTTTAAAATAAATTTTTTGGAATTTTCCACAGAATAGCTAAATAGCAGCTATAATCTGAAGTATAAAAAGCCTCAAATTAGCTGCATTTTTAGACAAAAAATGAAATTTGGTTTAAATTTGACAGCGGCGAAGGAAAAAGACAGAGAGACCCAAGAGAAAGATGGAGAGTTTAAGAAGCTAAGAGCCAGAGAAATCCCTCCCTCACTCCCCTTTTTAAGCAAAATGGACCACTTTTAAGCAGAATAACCCTTCTTGGCTTGCAAGGGTAAAGCTTGCTTATCCATATGATAAATAATTGCTTCTCCGAAAGCTGAGCAGGAAACCTCTTTTGCACCCTGTAGTAAACGGGCAAAATCATAGGTCACGGTTTTAGCAGCAATAGCCCCTTCCATCCCTTTGATAATAAAATCAGCAGCTTCGCCCCAGCCCAGATGACGGAGCAGCATTTCTGCAGAAAGAATAAGGGACCCGGGGTTTACTTTATCTTGGCCAGCATATTTGGGGGCTGTTCCATGGGTAGCCTCAAATAAGGCCACAGAATCGCTTAAATTAGCTCCTGGCGCTATACCGATACCTCCTACCTGAGCTGCCAGAGCATCTGAAATATAATCACCGTTCAGATTGAGGGTGGCTACCACGCTATATTCAGCAGGTCGCAGTAAGATTTGCTGTAGGAAGGCATCTGCTATGACATCTTTGATAATGAGATCTTTTCCTGTCTCGGGGTTTTTTAGCACCTGCCAGGGCCCGCCTTCCAAGGGCAGGGCGCCAAATTCTTGCCTGGCGACCTCATAACCCCAATCGCGAAAAGCTCCTTCAGTATATTTCATGATATTACCCTTATGAACTAAGGTCACCGAAGGAAGCTTGTGCAAAAGAGCGTATTGAATTGCTTTACGGACGAGACGGCTTGTTCCTTCCCGAGAAACAGGCTTCACGCCAATTCCACAATGTTCGGGAAAACGAATTTTCTTTACCTTCATTTCAGTTTTTAAAAAATGAAGTAGTTTTTTGGCCTCAGGGCTATCTGCCGGCCATTCAACACCAGCATAAATATCTTCTGAATTTTCTCTAAAAATAACCATGTCTGTTAACCAGGGTTCTTTCACGGGACTGGGCACGCCCTGAAAATAACGCACCGGCCGCAGACAAATATAAAGATCGAGTTCTTGTCGCAGCGTGACATTAAGTGAACGAATTCCACCGCCTACTGGTGTTGTCAGTGGTCCTTTGATGCTGACTACAAATTCACGTAGCGCTTCAAGGGTTTCATCTGGTAGCCACACTTCGGGTCCATAATAGCGCGTGGCTTTTTCGCCGGCATAAATTTCCATCCACTGGATCATTCGCTTATTGTGATAGGCTTTTTTTACAGCAGCATCGACAACCCGCTTCATCACAGGAGTAATATCAATACCTATTCCATCTCCTTCAATGAAGGGGATAATTGGCTGAGCTGGGACAGTTAATGAAAAATTAGCATTCACGCTAATTTTATCGCCCTGAGACGGCAAGTGAATCTTTTGATAAGCCATGACTAAGCTCCCTTAAAAAATCGAAGTAGGCCGAAAAGGCTGAGGCTAAGCTAGCTCTCTTAAATTGAGCCCTCAAGTTTAACCTTAGATTTTTGAATAATGCTTTGCTTATATAATTCATACTCTAGCAAGCCTTCGCTATTTTGAATTTGTTCCGCAAACAAAGCGCTTTGTTTTTGATCTTTCACTACACCCTCTCGTAGCTCATGCAGAGCGATAACTGCATAGCCCTCAGGCAATTGCACTAAACCATAGCTGCTTCCATTTTTAGGCGGATGAGGAAGCTGGAAGGCTTTTTCTAAAATTGCCGAGCTAAGCTTATTAGAATAACGACCGATCCACCCGACTTGATTCCACAGAAGCTGATATTGCTGAGCGAGCTGTGCTTCCTGTGCGCCACCTTGTAATTTTTGCAAAATTTCATTGGCTAATTTAGCAGTGAGCGCTTTAGCTTGATCGGTCTGCAGACGGGTTTGAATTTGTGCTGAAACAGAAGCAAGTGGTATGAAGGCTTGGGGAACCTGCGATTTGATACGCAAAACGATCATTGTTTCAGGATTCACTTGAATCACATCGCTATTATTTTGTGAAACCAGCACCTCGTTGCTGAAAGCTGCCTCACGAACTTTTTTACTAGCTGAAATATCCTGCCCCCCTTTATCAAGGGTAAATAAGCTAGAAGACTTGATGGGCAGAGCCAAGGTCTTGGCAGCAAATTGCAAGCTATCAGGATGTTCGTAGCTTAAGTCGGCTAACTGCTCACGTAGCGCTGCTAATTTTTCTTCTCCTTGCTGATGAGCAAGCATGTCGGCTATCTTTGCTTTGACTTGATCGAAGGTTTGTACCTGTGGTTCTTGCTGAGCAGTCATTTTAAGAAGGAGATAGCCTTCCGGCACCTCAATTGGAGCAGAAAGAGGATTAGCCTTGGTTAAAGCTAAAACTGGTTTTTGTAAGACACTCGGTAATTGTTGAAGACTCTGCCAACCAGCTAATTCGCTTTGTAAGCTAGGATTACTATATTGGCTAGCGAATTTTTCAAAACTGTCGCCTTGCTGGATTTTTTGCAAAACATCTTTTGCCTTGGTTTCTGCGGCTGCACGCTCTTGTTGAGTGGCTTGATCAGTAACCGGAATCAGCACAAAACTCAATTTCCATTGACCGGCTTGGGTATAATTACTCAGATTTTCATTGTAGTAATTTTTGATAGCTTCTTGTGAGGGTGAGGAGGCAGCGCTTAGCTCTTTGAGTGATAATTCTAGATAGTCGACACTCACCTGTGCCGGTGTTTTAAATTCATTCTCATGCGCTTGGTAGTAGCTAGAGATTTGCTCGGGGGTAATAGGCGGCAGCTGTTGATTTCCGAGCGCCGTAGCAGCTAGCTTCAGGTAATTGAAATTGCGTTCCTGATTAACTAAAGCAATGGTGTTCTTGGTTTCCGAAGGGAAAGCGAGCGAGCTTAAAACAAGGCCTAATTTGGGTTGCGCAATCAAGAGGGTGGTTTTAATTAAATCCAAGAGTTCACTAGCAGTATATGAGGAAGCAGCCATCATTTCTTGAAATTTTGCTAAGGAAAAATGGCCTTTATCTTGGAATTGGGGAATGCTCTGTAAATAATTATCTACTTGGAGGGAAGAAATATAAAAGTTGCTTGCGAGGGAAGCTTGTTTTAAAGCCTCTGTGGCTATTAAATCTTGTACAACCTGAGCTTTCAAATCAAGTTCTTGCTTTGTTGTTAAAGGCGAGCTAGATCCCAGTTGATTTTGTAATTGACGACGCGCCTGTTCATAGCTCAGCCTAAAATGCTCTTTGCTAATGGCAACCCCATTAACAGTTGCAACAATTGTAGTGGCGCTTCCCCCGGTAAAATAGGCACTAATTCCCCATAAAGCAAACATGAGAATAAGGACAGAAATAATGGTACCTGCTAGCCAACCTTGCGTATGATCGCGAATTGTTTGCAGCATAAGCTATGATCCTAAATCTTCCCAAATCAATCCTCATCCTCATTACCTCTCTCCTTTTTTCAAGAGTGCTCACGATGGAAGGGGAAATGTATTTTCCGGAGTGGACGGGACTCGAACCCGCGACCCCCGACGTGACAGGCCGGTATTCTAACCAACTGAACTACCACTCCTAACCAGTTTGACTGAGCACCATGGTGGGTGCTGAGGGATTTGAACCCCCGACCACCGCCGTGTAAAGGCGATGCTCTACCACTGAGCTAAGCACCCTTCTTTCTCTTGTTCTACTACGCTTCTCTTACAATGAGAGCTTTGCGCTAAAAAAACTAGGCTGCTTTTTTAGGCTGGTTCTCGTAGCTTGGTTTTTTCTGTTTTTACATTTTCCTTTAAAGCTTTTCCTGCTTTAAAACCAACCACTTTGGCAGCCTTAATTGTAATTTTCTCGCCTGTTTGGGGATTTCTGCCTTCCCGAGCAGCGCGTTGTTTAATGGTAAAAGTACCAAAGTTAACCAGAACAACAGGATCGCCTTTTCGGAGAGAAACAGCAATACCATCCAAAACAGCTTCTAAGGCGCGGGTTGCTAAGGCCTTAGTCAATTCAGCCTTTTCTGCGATTAATTCAATAAGTTCAATTTTATTCATATAGCCCCTTATCATTCTTATCTAGTTTCAAATCCATTCTGTGCAATTCTCTACTATGCAAGATGTGTTTTATACCAATAGCAAGAAACCAGTGTCAAGCGATATGAGGTTCAATCTAAAAATATTCATAGAAAATCACCCGCGGCTTGTCTGGCGAACAAGCTTTTTTAACAGCAATAAAAAGCTAGCTTGCCACGCCCAAACGCTTCGCGGGCTCGCAAGGCCGGGGTTTTTCAAAGATGTGGGTAATGATATGGCTGCGTGGGACGACGGGGGGGTAATTGGAGACAGGCACAGGCACTAGAGGCTTGCTTTCCCTTTGATGCCAGCATGCTGGCATCAAGTAGGGATCGAATAATCAATGCGCTTGTAAATGATCGTTTTTACGAGGCTTGTTTTTGCTCGAAATTAAACCTTTGGCTTTGCTTTTTTTAGATTTCTTATAATGAGGAAGCTGTTCCGGATAGCCCTTAAGAGCATAGGTTAAGACCTCATCAATCCAGCGGACGGGCTTAATATCTAAATCCTGTTTAATATTTTCTGGGATTTCTTTTAAATCCTTCACGTTTTCAACAGGAATAATCACATTTTTCACGCCGCCTCGATGTGCCGCCAGTAACTTTTCTTTAATACCGCCGACCGGCAAGACTTCGCCACGCAGGGTGATTTCACCTGTCATGGCATAATCTGCACGTACGGGAAACTGTATTAAGACTGAAGCGAGTGCAGTACACATGCTAATACCGGCACTTGGTCCATCTTTGGGCGTTGCCCCTTCTGGAACATGGACATGAATATCATTTTTTTCAAAGAAATTTTTAGGCACGCCTAAGAAAGGCGCTCGCTCGCGAATGACGGTTAAGGCTGCCTGAATAGATTCCTGCATGACTTCCCCGAGTTGGCCTGTATAAATCAGCTTGCCTTTACCAGGTACAGTGACAGCTTCGATATTCAGCATTTCACCACCAACCTCTGTCCAAGCCAGCCCCTTCACTTGGCCAACTTCGTCTTTTTGATCGGAAATGTCATAGCGATAGCGTCTAGGACCCAGGTAATGTTCAAGATCGTCGATACCTATATTCACATCCTCTGGATGTAACTCTGCCTTCATCAAAATCCCTTTGACTACCTTGCGACAAATTTTTGAAATTTCACGCTCTAAATTGCGCACGCCGGCTTCACGGGTATAGTAGCGAACAATATGTTGCATGGTGATAGCAGTCAGTTGAATTTCAGTAGGCTTTAAACCAGCTGCTTCTAATTGCTTCGGAATTAAATGACGCAGGGCGATATTGATCTTCTCGTCCTCAGTATAACCGGGGATACGAATTATTTCTAAACGATCACGCAAGGCCGGTGGAATATCCAAGGTGTTTGCTGTTGCAACAAACATCACTTCGGAAAGATCATAATCTACTTCCATGTAGTGATCGTTAAAGGTGTGGTTTTGCTCGGGATCGAGGACTTCTAAGAGGGCGGCAGCAGGATCACCACGGAAATCCATAGCCATTTTATCGATTTCATCAAGCAAAAAGAAAGGATTGCAGATATCTACTTTTGCTAACTTCTGAATGATTTTTCCTGGCATAGCACCGATATAAGTACGTCGATGTCCGCGAATTTCTGCCTCATCCCGAACGCCGCCTAAAGACATGCGAAGAAATTTACGGCCTGTTGCATGGGCAATTGACTTTCCTAAGGAGGTTTTACCGACTCCGGGCGGCCCGACGAGACACAGAATGGGGCCTTTTAATTTTTTTACTCGCTTTTGCACAGCGAGATATTCCAGAATTCTTTCTTTTACTTCTTTTAAACCATAATGTTCTGTTTCCAAAATGGTTTCAGCCTGGCTCAGGTTATTTCTGAGGTTTGCTCGTTTATGCCAGGGTAAGGAAAGCATCCAATCCAAATAATTACGCGAAACGGTTGCTTCGGCTGACATGGGCGGCATCATTTTAAGCTTATTAATTTCGACCTGACATTTTTCTTTGGCCTCTTTAGTCATGCCCGCTTTTTCAATGCGCTTGACCAGATTGTCAAATTCGTTTGGAGAATTTTCAAGCTCGCCTAATTCTTTTTGAATCGCTTTCATTTGTTCATTTAAATAATATTCGCGCTGCGTTTTTTCCATCTGTCGTTTAACGCGACCACGTATCTTCTTTTCCACCTGCAAGAGATCAATTTCATTTTCTAAAAGCGTCATCAGCTTTTCCAGACGCTTGGTAATGTCCATTTGTTCTAAAAGCTGTTGCTTGTCTTCTAATTTTAGTCCTACATGGGCGGTAACGATATCTCCTAACCTACTCGGATCTTCAATGGCTAAGACAGAAGCAGCTATTTCACTGGGTATTTTTCGATTTAATTTAACATATTGGTCAAACTGGGATTTGATAGAACGAATCAAAATTTCATTGTCGCGACTTGGGACGCCGACATCATCGATCATTTCTACATCGGCTAGAAAATATGCCTGAGCTTCTAAGAAGCGGGTAATTCTTCCTCTTCTCACCCCTTCAACTAAAACCTTTACCGTACCATCAGGCAATTTCAGAAGTTGTAAGACTGTTGCAATGGTACCAATTTGATGAATGGTCTCTTGAGTGGGTTGATCTTCTGTAGCATTTTTTTGGGTCACAAGCAGCACTTGCTTATCTGCGGCCATCGCAATATCAAGAGCCTTAATGGAACGATCACGACCAACGAAAAGTGGCACCATCATATAAGGAAAAACAACCACATCTCGTAAAGGCAGTACTGGAATTCCTGCAGCTGTTTTTTCTGGTTCAGTTGTTGTCATTCTTTTCCTCCAGAATTCGTTAGATGATAAAAGCAAGTGTCATGAAACTCTCGCTTTAATCTGTAGCACCAGTCGTCGAAAGCTTGGGTGCTGCTGTTGGTTCTTTTTGATAAACAAGAAGTGGTTTAGAACCATTGATGACTGTTGACTCATCGACAATGACTTTCACTACTTCGTGATTAATGGTTGGTAACTCGTACATGGTATCCAGCAAGGCTTTTTCTAAAATTGAGCGCAAACCACGAGCGCCGGTTTTTTTCTTTAAGCAAGAATCGGCAATAGCTTCTAAAGCCGCTTGTCGAAACTCCAGATCGACGCCTTCCATATCAAAGAGTCGGTGATATTGCTTTAATAAAGCATTTTTGGGTTCAACTAGAATATTCACTAAGGCTTTTTTGTCTAATTCTTCGAGTGTAGCCATGACAGGTAAGCGGCCCACTAATTCAGGAATGAGGCCATATTTAATTAAATCAGCAGGCTCGACTTCGCGATAGAGTTGATCGAGGGATTTAGCATCATCTTTACTACGTATTTCGGCCGCAAAGCCAATGCCGGTTTTTTCAGTGCGATCGCGAATGATTTTTTCTAGTCCAGCAAAAGCACCGCCGCAGATAAATAAAATATTACGGGTATCGACTTGCACAAATTCTTGTTGAGGATGTTTGCGTCCACCATGGGGTGGCACAGAAGCAATGGTTCCCTCAATCAGCTTTAATAAAGCCTGTTGCACGCCTTCGCCAGAAACATCGCGCGTAATAGAGGGATTTTCTGATTTACGAGAAATTTTATCGATTTCGTCAATGTAGACAATGCCTGTTTGGGCCTTGGAAACATCATATTCACATTTTTGTAGCAATTTCTGAATGACGCTTTCTACATCTTCTCCGACATACCCAGCTTCGGTTAATGTAGTTGCATCGGCAATAGCAAAGGGTACATTCAAAAAGCGGGCTAGCGTTTCAGCCAACAAGGTTTTGCCGCTACCGGTTGGTCCAATTAAAATGATATTACTTTTTCCTAATTCGACCTCACTGTCTTTATGATTGCTTCTTAAGCGCTTATAGTGATTGTAAACAGCAACAGAGAGTATTCTTTTTGCATAGGTTTGACCAATTACGTATTCATTCAAGGCCCGAAAAATCTCCGCGGGTGTGGGCAAGGGCGGCATGCCATTTGCAGTTGCACTACGGTCTTCATGTCCTTCTTGTAAAATTTCATTGCATAAGGCAATACACTCGTCACAGACATATACGGAGGGGCCTGCAATAAGCTTCTTTACCTCATGCTGACTTTTGCCACAAAATGAACAATGATACATTTTAGTCCTGCCCTCATTACCTCTGCGGTTAGGTCCCATAATCCACCTCGTTGTTCTTCTCAGTAAAGAATATGGTGATTGATTTTAATAATTTCAAGTAATTATGTTAAATTTGTTGGGCCCGAACCTTTTGCTGGCTTTCCAGCACGCGCGCTGGTTTTTCTATGCTCGGTGATATGATCTACTATGTGATAGGCTTTTGCTTTGTCTGCTGTCATGAAATTATCTCGCTCCGTATCACGAGCAATCACTTCTTCCGGCTGACCTGTATGCTTCGCTAAAATCTGGTTTAAGCGAGTACGAATCTTGAGCGTTTCTTCTGCATGAATAGCAATATCGCTAGCCTGCCCTTGCACGCCACCAATGGGCTGGTGAATCATCACCCGCGCATTTTGAAGACAATGACGCTTCCCTTCTGTCCCCGCAGCCAAAAGAACTGCACCCATACTAGCTGCCTGGCCAATACACATGGTGCTGACATCAGGCTTAATAAATTGCATGGTGTCGTAAATCGCTAGACCGGCGGTCACGACCCCTCCCGGAGAATTAATATACATGTATATATCTTTATCCGGATTTTCTGATTCTAAAAATAACAATTGAGCTACGATTAAATTGGCCACATAGTCGTCTATGGCACCCCCAATGAATATAACCCGATCTTTTAATAGACGGGAGAAGATGTCATAGGCACGCTCGCCTCTTGCCGATTGCTCAACGACGATCGGCACCAAATTAGACTGTATCATTGCTGAATTATTTTGTCCCATTAATGTCATTATATCATGCTCCTTCCTGAGTAATAGTGCTATTTTTCTCTTGAGTTAAATCAGCTTGCTTGATTAGCTTTTCGTAACTAACCTCTTTTTCAACAATTGAAACATTCTCAAGCAATTTTTCAACGATCTGATCTTCTAGAACAAAGGTCTCAATTTCTTTGAGCTGGTTTTTATCGGCCTGAACACGTCGAATATATTCTTCAGAATCTGCATAAACGCTGGCAAATTCAGCTAAATACTCATTAACTCGCTCGGGGGAGGGATTCAGCTTGCCTTTTGCGGCCAGCTCTCCGACCAAAAGCCCGAGGTGAATACGCTTTTTAGCAATCATAGAGAACTGAAGCTCATCTGTTTTACTATGCTGATGGGCTCCCCCTCCTTGATGAGAGCAATTTTCATCGTGTAAAAGTTTAGCTTCTCGGTCAATTAAGGACTGAGGAAGATCAAGCGGATTTTGTTCTATTAATTTCTCAAAAACCCTGTTTTTTAATAAACTTCTTGTCGTACGCTTTAAATTAAGCTCCAGTTGTTTGCGTATTTCAGAACGGAGCTCAGTTAAGTCCCCGCTTTGTATACCTAGCTTTTTGGCAAAGGCTTCATCTAAGGGTGGTAAGCTTTGTTCGAAAACCGCTACGATCTCAATGCTAAACTCGAGGGTTTTGCCCCCCATCCCTTGGAGAAAAGATTCTGTCGGCAAGGTATGGCTAAACTTCTTTTCTTGGCCAACTTCAGCGCCTGCCAGTTTTTCGATGAGATTCCAGCCAAAAATGGAGGGCTCATTTTTTAAAACAAACTCAAGTGGGAGGGGTTCTGGGGTGAAGGCTTGACCCTCTTCTGTCAGGATATGGATTTTACCACTGATCTTGTCATTTTCCTGTGCTGGACGTTCCACTTTATTCCATAGCACATTTTGCTCTCGTACTCTTTCAAGGGTTTGCTCAATATCTTTTTCGGTAATTGAAGCAGTCCATTTTTCAAGATTGTCGGTATTAAACTGCACCTCAGCTATTTCTGGCAGGATGTCGAAAGTAGCCGTGTATTCTAAATCGCTTTGAGAGAGGCTTTTATTTGTTTCTACGCGCGGCGTACTGATCGGATATAGTTTTTCCTGACGAATAGCCTCGTTTAAGGTTTTCTGAATGAGCGAGCTAATCGCCTCATTTCTTACTTCTTGCCCAAAACGCTGCTTGATATAAGGAAGTGGGACCTTGCCAGGACGAAAGCCTTTTACCTCTGCAGTTTTAGCAAAAACATGCAATTGCTCATCTAAGGCTTGTTCTACTTGTTGAGAGGGAATAATAACCTTTAAGCGTTTTTCCACTTTACTGAGACTTTCAACTGAAACCTTCATACTTATTGCCTCGATTTTAAGATTCATTAATGAACAAAGCTTGCGAAAGGAGAGACTCGAACTCTCACGGGTTTTGCCCACTGGAACCTAAATCCAGCGCGTCTACCAGTTCCGCCACTTTCGCAGTGTTTTGGGATACTACAATAAAAAAACCGGGCTAGCGAGGGCTTTTTAAGCAGCTCTCTAGAGGCTCTGCTTCTGCAGAAGAGGGTGGTCTCGGTAGATAGAAAAAGGTATGGGGCTGCAACTGACTTTGCATGCGAAGTATCTTTTGATTGTAAATTCGACCCGATGCATCTACAGCCAAAAATCTGGCATCATAATAGCTTAGCATGCAAGCTAAGGCCTGCTTAGAACATTCCTGGATGAATGTGGGTATAACATGGTTTACATATTTACTTCGGAAATAATAAAGAGAATTATTTTTTACAATTTTTTCTGTTGATTCTTTGTCTTCGGGGTCATAATCCTGATTATCGACCAGCTCAGGGGTTTCAACGCCATAGCGAGCAGGACGAGCGTGTAAGCAATATTTCATTAAATTTTGCGGTACACCCTCTTTCGTTATTCTCACTACTTTATTGGCTTCTCGTGGATGTTCTTTTACATATTCAGCTAACTTTTTTGGGAAAGTCGAAAGATGCATAAAACGTGCCGGCAAAAAATAAGACTGCACAACAACATCTGCTACACACTCCGTTCCAGTAAAATACTTACCTGCTTCCAGTTCTTGATAAAAACTAGGGGTTTTCATCAGGAGACTGAGATTCTTCAAGCTATAATAGCCACAACCGCTTTGGGTAGTTTGCTGGCGGGTTTCATTCACATAAAATTTCATTTTCGCTAAACTGTCAGGGTAATCAACTTTCATTTTTTCAATAACTTCATTTTGATCATCCCACGTGGTTATTGAATCGAGCACAAAAATATGGACCTGTCCTTGATTTTTTTCACAAAGATAAAGCCACTTGTGAGTGCAATTATCGAAAAACAACAGAAGTTTATCTTGCTCTCCGCGAACAAAAAGATCAAAAAGTGCGGCGGTAACTGCACCATCGTCATTGAGATTATGAACATAAAATACCTCAGGTGCCTGTGGATTTTTTCGAACGAGATAAGCCAAGAGAAGCGCCATGCCCTTGGAAGTGAGCACCTCTCCTGCAACAAAGGAAGAGAGCCTGAGCCCACAGGGTAAAATATCTAAACTTTTTGGATCCTCTTTTAAATAATATAAGTCCAAAGCTTCTTGGTTGCCTCTTTGCTGAAGGACATCCAAAACAGATTCGCCTTGACTATTGGGACGAGCACCAACGCTATGCGGTAATTGATCCATTAAATATTCCAAAATTTTGACTTGTTCTGCTCTTGCAGCAAGATGTAGTAAGGAGTTCTGGGCTCGGTCAAGCTTGAATAGGTCTTTGCAAGACAAACGCAAAGCATACTGCAAACAAGTGAGGGCTCCTGTTTGTGCTGCTCGCTGACAAAGACTGTGCCGATGGGGATCAATATAGTTTAAGATTAAATCGCGATTGACTTGAAATATATATTGTAATTCATCCGCATCATCTTGCTCTAAGGCTTGTTCTATTTTATTATTCCAATAGGCATTCATTTTTACGCCTTCGCCTTCTAGGCAATCCTGTCTTGCCTGATGGATTTGAATTAATTTATCAAAACGCCGCTGCTTTAAGTCATTTTTCTGAGGTGAAGCGAAGAGTTCTTGTTCCCGGACTAATTCCTCAATTGAACTTTTAAGCTTCATTCCCATGACCTCAATCAAAAAACGGGCTACAGTGAAGCTGCCAATTTTGATCGCTTTTTTTAAAACCGTTTCACCAAAGCTTAGGTGGGGATCGAGTGAGGCTTCTGCTAAGAGTTCAGCGAGGCCGCTCAAAGGCAGGGAGGGATTGCGGCGAGGGAAAAGAGCCACAATTCTTTCAAGATCGTCGTTTTGTAGGTAGCGAATAAAATTTATTTGAGAATGAGGCATATGTTTGACCTATTTTAAATCAATAATTTATTTTTGTATATTATTGCATCATATTATTAAGTAAACCTTAAGAATTTGCAATTGACTGTGATGAGAGCAAGGCTTTTTAAGGTCTCTGGATGCTGGCTAAAAACGTGCCGGCACGACATAGTGTAATAAACGGTGTAATAAGCGGCGATGAAAAATCATATCATAACATATTGATTAACATAATCTTTTATTAAATAAAACGAAGGAGTTATCCGATGAATAATCGACCTATTGAAGAAACTGTTTCTTATCAGCGCCTTTTGTCAAGAGAGGCTGCTAATATAGTATTCGTCAGTGTTGGTACAGCAGCAGCCCTTTATCCTGCAGATTTTGTTTTACAAAGGATACAGACATTTAAACCCGCACCAGCCTCGGCCGCTGGCCCCGTTATTGCGAGCGCTGGGGGATCAGCCTGGTCACGCCTTCTGCCGCTGAGTTTATCCTTAGGGACTGCTCGTATTATCCTGAAGGGCTTAAGTTCTTCTATGCAGTCTTCAATGGTAAAAAATGCCACACTCACGCAAAGGCATAAACTGCTTAATTCAGAAGAACGATTTTCTCCTGAAGAACGACTAGCTGAAGAAATGGAAGACAGTAGCCGCAAAAAAACCTCTACGCTTCAAATGTTAGCAATTGCAGTCCTCATCGGTTTGATGGATACGACGCTTACCCAACCTTTTTCCAATAGACGTGCCTGGCTTTTCCATCAATTGATATTACAACAACAAAAAATTGATTTTAAGCCGCCGCAACCTGCTACCTTTGCAGAAACCTTTAAAACCTATACAGCGGGCTATCCCCTACGTCTCACCAGGAATGTCCTTTTGGTGGGCGGTCTCTTAGCCACCACTCCCCTCGAGGAAAGTCTAAAAGAAAATACCTCTCTTTCTGCTAATCAGAGAAGCTTTCTTTCAGCTACGGCTATTGGTGCGACAACGGGTTTTTTTGGAAATGTTCTGGATAACGGTTATAAAAACCAAATAATTGCTATCAGGCCTAATTATAGGGTTCCCTGTGCTTATTCGACCTTTAAAAAATTAGTAGCTGAAGGAGGGATAAAAAGGCTCTCTCGTGGTTATGGCACTTTTATTATCTCTACCGTAGGCGCTTACAATGTTATTCCTTATTTGGAATCGGTTGCAGCGGAGACTATTCCCAAAGTTGAAAGAACAATCATTTCTACTGCAGGATTTTTTTATCGAAAAAAGGCGGAGAATCAGACAGCGACAAAAAGTTCTGCAGAGCTTCCTAAAGAGTCTTCCTTGCGAACTCCAAAAAAATAAAACAAGAATCGAGAGCTGTGGTAAACTTTGAATCCTGGATTTTAAAATAGGAGCCGAACTATGCCACTCGTTGGTTCTCTTTTTTTTTCTAAAAGTACGGGACGCTTGGTACTTGCAACAAACGTTTTTGCACAAGCTACGCTTCAGGTTGCTATAAAAAAGAAACTGCAGGGTCCTAAAACAGCTGGATCCCAAGCCACTCTGTTTGCTTATTCAGACTCACCAGCAGAACCACTTCAAGCTGAGGCTCCGCTAGCTGGACCTAAACCTGAAACCTAGCGCTTATGATAAAATAAGGCTTTACTAACAAGGAGAGGATATGATGAAACAGGGATTGTTAGCCTTCATAGCGCTTTTGTTCAGTTTCAATTTAATAGGCTGTTCTTCTAATACACAAGAACAAAATACGACGCTTGGTGCTATAACCGGTGCTGTAGTGGGCGGTGGGGCCGGCGCTTTTGTAGGGCAAGGCGTGGGTACGGCCGTTGCTGTGGGTGTTGGCATAGTAGGCGGTGCTTTGGTGGGCGGCTATATTGGTAATCATATGGATAGCTCAGATAATACCAAAATGAATGATGCCTTGAATAATCCGATTTATAAAGATACGACTTGGACTAATGATAAAACCGGTGCCAGTTATTCGATGCGTCCTACGAGTAAGCTGATGGCAGTGAAAGGTAATTCTTCCTGTCGTCAATTTCATGTAACTGCCAATATTGACGGTAAAACGCAGGGTACAAAGGGTATGGCTTGTAAACAAACGGATGGGAGCTGGCAAGCTATTCAAGCCTAGCTTTTCTTTTTTTCTAAAAGCGCCTGCGGGCGCTTTTTTTTAGAGTATCACTTCTTAGTCTCCGGTTTTTCTTAATAAATGCCCCCTTTTTCAAAGCTATAATTAAAAAAAGGGAGAAACGGCTATGGAGAAGCTCATAAAAAAGCTTTTTTTGTTGCTAAAACTCTGTGTCTTCAATATCTTAGTTTTACTATCCTGCCATGCTTATGCGGAATATTATCTGGTTTATTCGACACCAGATTATTATAATTTGTGTGATAATTGTCGGGGGTCTTATGCTCATCGACACCGATCTCATCGGATAGTAAAAAAATCTTCTCATGTAGCTCATCGTGTTCGCCATATGAGCGGCGGCCTCTCTGTCTCTTATCCCCTCACCTGTCTTTGCTGTTCCCCCTCTAGGGTGGCTCGCTCACAGTGGGGAGATTATGTGGTTTTTACGACGCGTCCGGCCGACAAACGCTATGGCATTCCAGAGGAAGAAAGACCGACTTATAATCCTGATCTCAGTACAGCAGATGATGGTCGTGCTGATTTGGAGATTAACTGAATGAGAGGTACGCTCTTATTCGCTGCTTTTGCTTTTCTCATCTTGTTAAGCATGAGTGAAAGTGGCTATACCAAAAATTATATTTATCCTGTTCCGCCGCCAAATGATACTAGTTTGCTTCTTCAGCCTTCTTATTCGGGGCTTCATTCGGAACGCCCTAAAAAGCGAAGCGCTCTTCTGAAAATTCGAACTCAGACTAAACTTCGGCACAAGAATTTTCATCATCCTCATCGCGCTCAGGGAAGTTTGTATCTTTACTATGCCCTTCCTGCGCCTGCCTGTTGTGGGGAAACCTACCTTCTTTCTAGGGCAAATTGCTGTGCGCATTGCGCTGAATGGCAAACGAGCTATTATGCTACTTTCAAACTGGCTCCTGAGGACTTTGTTTATAGTCCGAGTAATGATGATGAGGAGAGGAGTTTTAATGTGTATCGGAATGTAGTGGTTAATGAGGTAATAGAGGATCCTGAGTATTATTGAGGATCTCAGAGGCGGCCGTTCGACAAGCTCAGGGTGAACGGATTTAAAGGAAAACCCTTCGACAAGCTCAGGGTGAACGGGTTTAAAGGGAAACCTTTCGACAAGCCACCCTTCGACAAGCCACCCTTCGACAAGCTCAGGGTGAACGGGTTTATAAAGCTCAGGGTGAACGGGTTTATAAAGCTCAGGGCGAACGGGTTTATAAAGCTCAGGGCGAACGGGTTTATATGAATTATATTCCTTAAGATGAATTATATTCCTTAAGGTTGAAGACAAGATTTGACCCCATCACGGATTGACCCCATCACGGATTGACCCCATCAAAAATCAAAATAGGTTTGGGGATAGGGTTCATTTTTGAGGGTAAAATGCCACCACTCCTCGGGATAGGGTTGAAAGCCGTGCTTGATCATGAGTTTGCTTAAGAATAAACGATTGTAATGTTCGAGAGGCTGAAGCGTTTGGTAATCTAGATGTGCTGCAACATCTAGGCAGTCATAGCCGCTACCCATATTGATACTATTATCATGAAAACGAAGATAGTAAGGCCAATAGCAGGGAATGAGCTTTTGGCTGGGGCGATAAACTGCTTGTGAAGCTAGTGGAAGTCGCACAAGGGTAAGATCCATGGTACTGCCACGAGAATGTCCGGATTTTGCTGCTACATAACCAAGTTTAAAAACCTCGGCTTTATTGACTCGTGGATAGAATTCAGCTTTCATTTGCTGATTGTTGGGTTCTTTACTCCAAGCGATAAAATCATTGACTGCTTTTTGTGGGCGATAGCAATCATAGACTTTGAGTGATAAGGAAGATTTGCGTAGTTCTGTTTGTACTTGTTTTAGCGCTTCGGCCGCTTGTTGGGTTAAGATGCAGCCTCTGATTTCCTCATAGCCTTTCACTGGGCGACCCATAAAATTATGAGTTCCGGCATATCGAAGTTCTTGCACAATGCTGGGATCAATTTGGCTTAAATAGACAAAGCCAGGCGGCAAGGTTTTAGCCTCTGCACTTGTCATGAAGATGAGCAGTATAGGGAGTGAACGTTTTAATATTGTTTTGAGTCTCATTATTTCTCCGTATTTCTTCGTAGGTGTTCAAATCTTGGCTTCAACCTTCACTCTTATTTGCCAATTGATATAGAGGTGAGGGTTGAAGCCAAGATTTGACCCCATCAATTTATTGGGCCAATATAACTGATTTTATAGCTTACACAAGGAAAGAAAGTGAAACAGAGGCCGGATTTGGAAAAATTATATGAGTTGCATCGAAAAGGAAAGCTAAAAAAAGCAAAAAAGGGTTATCTGGGCTTATTGCAAAGTCAGCCGGAGCAGCCGGAAGTGTTGCATGCCTTGGGCTTGATTTATGCTGAAGAGGAACAATGGGAAGAGGCTGCCCACTATTTAAAAAAGGCGGTTGAAGCAGAACCACATAATCCAGTCTTTCAACTCCATTTGGCAAATATTTTCAAAATGCAGGGTTTGTTTGACCAAGCCATCGCGCTTTTAGGAGCTACCGTGAGGGAACATCCGGACTATGCGCCGGCTTTTAATAATCTCGGTACGGTTTATTACGCGGAGGGTAATTTAAGAGAAGCTATTCGTTCTTATGAAAAGGCTGTGGAAAGAGAGCCTCAGTATATTGATGCCTATTATAATTTAGGTTTGGCCTTGACTAAAAATATGGAACTCGACAAAGCTGCTGAAACCTATCAACGCTTACTAAAAGCGATGCCCGAGCATGCAGCCGCCCGCTATCAATTAGCAAGTGTTTATCTACAGCAAGAAAAGGTCCAAGCTGCCTTGCCCATCTTCCTAGAGCTTGCCCTCACCTATCCTCAGCATCTCGAAACACAAATCAATTTAGCCTCTTGCTATCTCAAACAAGGTTCGCTTGCTGAAGCAAAAAAATATTATTTAAAAGTTTTAGCAAGCCAGTCTCAGGATGCTCAGGTTCTTTTTAATTTAGGGTATATTTGTTCACAAGAGGGTAAGTTGGATGAGGCTGCGCAATATTATCAACAACTGCTTCGCATGAAGCCAGATGACTTTGCAGCGCATTACAATCTGGGTGTTCTCTTTTTTTCTATCAAACAAAACGAGGTTGCCCTGCGACATTTTCAAGAGGCTTTCAAGCTTCAACCGGAGAATAGCTCTCTTTCAGAACTCATTCAAATCGTAAAACAAGATCAGAATCTAACTATTACACCGCCAGGCTATCTGCAATCCTTATTCGATTATTATGCAGATCACTATGAACCACATCTTTTAAATATACTCAACTATCAGGTTCCGCAAATTTTGCTCGGTGTTTTTGAAAAAAATCGACCAGACTTAAACAAGAAATTGACTATCTTAGATCTTGGCTGTGGGACTGGGCTTGGTGGTGAGGTCTTTCAAAAGCATGCGGCTCGGCTTGTGGGCGTGGATCTGTCGAGTAAAATGCTGGCTCTTGCTTCCAAAAAGCAAATCTATGCTGAACTGGTTTGTGGGGATTTGATTTTCTATCTCAGCAAACAAAAAGCGGCCTTTGATCTCATTCTAGCTGCTGATGTTTTTGTTTATATCGGTGATTTAGACAGCACCTTTACAGCAATTAGACAGGCTCTGAAGCCACAGGGCCTACTCCTCTTTAATACCGAAATTTCAAAGGATAAGCCTTATGTGCTCAATCCTTCTGGACGCTTCTCTCATCACAAAAACTATCTTGAACAATTAGCCGCAAAAAATAATTTAGAAGTGCTGACTTGTCAGTCTGCGATTACCCGCACACAAGATAAAAAACCTGTGTCTGGTCAAATTTATATGATGCAAGCAAGGGAGCTCCTATGAGAAAAATGCTTAAACAACAAGGCTTCACTCTGATTGAGCTTGTTTGTGTTATTGTCCTTTTGGCTATCTTGAGCGTTTCGGCCTTTCTTTCTTGGCCGGGCACAAGCATTCATATTGGCGCTGAAGCTAATCAAGTTGCAAATGATCTGCGTTATACGCAAGCTTTAGCTATGGCCAAAGGACAACGATTTTATTTACAGCTTAGCTCTACAACGACTTATCGGATTGTCAGTAATAGCGGAATAAGCGTTGTAAATGCGATGGGTGGAACGACAACCACGCTGATGAATGGTTTGAGTTTTGGTACCTTGAGTAATTTACCCAATAGTCTTCTTGCCTTTGATAGTAATGGAACACCGTATATCGATACTGCTTCTCCAGGCACAGCTCTCGCTGCAACAGCAAGTATTCCAATCGTGGGCGGTGGAAAAACAGCGACGATTAGCATTACTCCTGTGACGGGAAGGGTGGTGGTGCAATAAGTCGGGATCGGAAGAGAAATTGAAAGAGTCTTTGAATTTCTTTACTATGATTCATCGAAATCAGTGAAATCACAATAAAAACGCAGCCTATCATCTCTAGCCTAGACATTTTTTCGTCTAAAAAAACCACGCCCATGAAAACGCCGCTCACTGTCATTAAATAAGTAATGAGGGAAGCGGAGACAGCGCCTATCCGCTCAATTAAGATGGAATAGAGATATAAGCAGAGACCGGTGCCAATCACACCTAACCAGAGTAAAAGCCCGAGTTGAGTGAGATTGGAAGGCCGACCCCAGTGTAGCTGAGGTGTAGTTCCTAACTGGAAGAGAAGCATGATAAGAGAAGAACAAGCTGCGGCCATAGCAGCTACTAATAAGGGCTCTTTTGTCCGCACACCCTTTTTTAAGTAATGAGCAGCAATACCATAGGAGAAGCAACTGGCAAGCAAGGCTAAAAAATCAAGCATATTGCCATGGCTTTGCAGGCTGTCGATATTAATGAGAATGATCCCAAGCAAACCTAAGAAAAGACTGGCCAGTTTTAAATAATGAGTCTTCTGATTAGCAAGCCAGAAAAAACTTAGTAAATAGGTACAAAGTGGTGTTAAACCATTTATGATGGAGGCGAGAGAACTCGAAACGGTTCGCTCTGCGAGGGTAGTTAAATAAAAAGGCAGGGTCATATTAAAAATGCCGACGATTAAGCCATCAAGCAATAAATCTTTTAGCTTACCCGACCTGAGTTTCAAGCATTTTGCTAAGATAAATAGAGAGACGGCACCAATTAGGGCACGATATAAGACAATTTCGATTGGCGTTAAACTTACTAGGAGGATTTTAATGAGGTAGAGGGAGATGCCCCAGCCACAGGTGCCTAGGAAAATAAATAAAAATATATTAAGCATCATTTTTTCCTTTATAAAAGCGAGTTTCTAAGTGCAGTAATAATTGTGGAAACTGAGTATAGCCTGAGTCGACATTGAAATGACCGCCTTGGGAAATGATTATTTTTTGAGCTTGGAGTTGCTTGGCCAGTCCTTCAAAATGAGACTTTGAAACATAGGGATCGCCTTCGCCGTAATAGCTAATAAATTGTTGGCTTCTTTTTCGAATCAGCGGCCAGTTGAAGGGAGCCGCAAAAAAGTCTTTGTTTATAGAATCAAAATGAGGTTTGCCCACACTGCCTATAAAAGCGCCAACTAAAATTGCTGCTCTAATTTGAACTGGCTTGTATTCCAACCAGCGTAGAATAAAAGCTGCACCCAAACTATGTCCGATCAAGATGGTATTCGAATCAATTCTTTCCTTTTCTAATACAGCTAACCAGTTTTTTAAGCTCTGGCCGCTTGGGCTAGGAAAAGCAGGCACCTTGCAGATGAGAGCTCGAGAGAGGAGTTTTTCTTTCATCCAGGCAAACCAATTCTCTTCGGGATAACCGTAGGCGCCATGGATAATTATAATTTTTGGATTGTTCATCATCATCTTTCCTAGGGTTTGAAAATAAGCTTTTTATCAATAGCGGCAAGTGTTTTTGCTAGCTGGGAGTAATCCTGTGTTTTCATGATGACATGTCCTAGTCTCCGCAGTGGCTTGGGGAAAGCGGGAATGGCTTCTTGTTTTGCATAATAGAGCTCTAATTCTTCAAGGGGCTGGTCTTTGACCTCAGACCATCCTTCTATAGTTGAATAATAATCGAGTTCGGGACGGTAAAAAAAACGAATACCGGCAAAATGATCTTCCATTGCAAACTCCGGGACAGGATCACCAAGATAGGTAGATAAAACAGCATCGAAATAATTAATATTGCGCGCTAGGCCGATCAAATCGCCGATGCGATCGCCGGCGAGGCGTGCTGCAACTTCCATTAAAACAGGCTCACCTTTGCTATTAAGACGTACTTCGGCATGAAAAGGACAATGATCTGCTTCTAAGACAGCCATGACCGCTTCTACATAATGCTCAATACTGTTTTTGAGTTGCAGAGAGAGAGGCGGATTGGCTATATGACCGATTTCTACAAATTCATTTTGATCAGCCACAAATTTTTCGGTTATACAACAATGAAAAAGCTTGCCATTGTGGATCACGCCTTCTGCACTGTATTCCTTGCCTGGAATATATTCTTCGACAAGTAAACTTCTGGCTAATTGATGTCCCCATAATAAGTCTCCTCCTCTTAGAATACGCTCGCCAGCGAGCTTGGCTTCTTTTAAAGAATTTACTTTTTTGACATGCACGCTACCGGCAGCATCTACAGGCTTACAAATAGCCGGCAAGCCGCTAATCTTAATTGCAGCTGAGAGCTCCTGTAAGGATTGAACATGCGTATAACGCGGCACAGCGAGTCCGGCCTTTTTTAACAGAGAGCGCATTAAGTATTTTGATCTGAGGTTCATGACCTTTGCAGGCGCAAGACCTGGCAATTTTAAATCCCAACTCAATTGAGCAGCACTTGGCACAAAATATTCAAAGCCCGGCAAAACAGCATCAATTCTCCATTCATGTTTCAAAAGCTGTCCTAGTTCGCGGAGACTACTTTCTTGTGCCGTATCGATTTCGATTGCCACATGAGAAGCTTCCAGTATTTTTGGGGAAACTCGGCGAAGATCACTCTCGGCGCTTAACACGATAAGCTGATATCCCTTAGCAAGCGCACGTTTCAGCAAGGAGTTAACTGCTCCATAAGGCTCAATAAATAAGAGCGTTTTCTTGTTAGCATCTACATGCTGAAGTTTATTTTTTAAGGCTGTCCTAAAATTGATTTTATCTTTAAAATACAGTAATTTTTTTTGAGACATGGTTTTATTCCTTTTTATTCTTGAATTATTTTTTTTCCAAAACATAGACGGGTTCAAATAAACAATAGGCATGTTCATGTGGATAAAAAATTTCCCGAATGGAAAAATAGGGTTTGATTAATTCCTCGAAAAGAGGCTGCGGCGGACAATAAAACTGGCTATTACAAAGACCAAAGGTTGCGATAAAGTTGAAGTCTGGCTTGAATAAAGCAAGCCCCTCTTCTCCCAACTGTTGAATTGTTTTCTGCCAGCCCATGGCATAGCTGACTTCATCCCAGCATAAAAAATTCAGTCTACTGGCTAAATCAAAGCGAGATTGAATGAGTCCTTTTCTGAATTCACTAGCTAAGGTAGAAAGCTTCTGAAAACGTAAGGAATCGCTGGGTTTCACCAGTAAGTGACAAATAAACAAGCCACCGGGTCGCAGACAGTGCCTAGCCTGTAATAAAAATATTTCAAAATCTGACCACGGCACCATATTAATCGCATCATCACCTATTAAGAGATCAAACTGCTCCTGCAAATTGTCTAGCTTGAGCCAATCCCTTTGTATGAAGCGTTCATTGCTAGCTAGCGGCCTTTGCGCCCTCGTTAATAAGCCCATGGCTTTTACCATTTCCGCTGAGCGATCGACCAGGGTTGCTTGATAGTTCAATTGTTGAAAAATTGTCCGCAGTTCTGGCGTTCCGCCATAAAGCATAAAGGAGCTATCATTCGAGTACGCTGAAATGATTCCATTATAATAAGAAAGGCTGCTAGGTAGGGGACGAATGGTGTAGCCTTTATATTTTTCCCATTCTTGGGCTATTTTCTTATTGTCTTGAACTAACATATATTGCATGATTTCCTCCTAAGCAGCTTGTTTCGCAGACAAAAGCTGCAAGAGTCGGTCGTAGTAGCATTTTGCTGAATCCAGACGTAAATAAAAGCCCAACCAGAATTCGCGTGTTTTGCGAGGATCTCTTTCTAGTTCGGGCAGAATCACCTTGCGAAGCCAGCCCTCGGCATGTTCGATATCGATTGTTTCATGCTCGATATAATAAGAAGAATCGATACGCTTTGTCTTAAAGAGACGCCTCATGCCCTGAAGGAGTTTTTTATAATGAGGTGGATCTAAGAGTTCGGTTGCGGCTAACAAACCAAAATAGAGCATTTTATTGTAGGAATAGGAGGCACAGTAAGCAAATAAATTAATGCCAGCCAAGGCTTCCCAGGATAAATCTTTGAGAACTGCTTCTCGCTCGTAAACCAGATCGAGATCTTTGATCAAATTGGCAAACAATTGGGTATGAAATTTTTGTAAATCACCTCGTCCGGCCTCATCCCACAGATTAGCAGTAATTTCAGCTTTGGCTAAATCGGTCGCGCCAACTAAAGCAAGGGTGAGATAATCAAAGAATTCAAAGTTCAAAATGGCTTCGCTCAGTAAAAAGCTTTTAAAAGCTTGTAGATCTGCCTCGTAGCAAAGATAATCAAATAAGGCATGATGAAAGACGGGATGATCTCTTAAGGCGAGCTCGACCAGAAAAGGATTTTTTACGCTGCGGTCACAATGATATTTTTTATAACATTCTGACTTCGCTTGATTCATCCACGTGGTTTCAAATTTTTTTATTTCACTTCTTTTTTCTTCGAGAAGTAAATGAGCGCGGAGATCGCCATAAATTTGAGTATGGTAAGATTGATTTAATTTTAAATGATTTTTTCTGAAATAGAGTTCGGTGTTAGGAGGAACTACACTTAATAAAGAGTTTGATTTTTTCATGATATTTTTCCTTTTGGTAAATGGATTGAATAAATAGAAAGCGGTTATGCCATTTTTAGTAATTGGATTTCATTCAGCTAAAAAGCCTGGATCCCCCGCTTTCGCGGGGGATGACGACGCGTAAGGCGAGTTGGTCATTGAGCGCCTGGTTATCTGAGCGAAGGGTCGAGGTTATAGGTAGGTAAAGATTCTTCGCTTCGCTCAGAATGACCATTGAATGACAATTCAGTGCTGAATGATAATTCAGTGCTAAGTGACAATTCAGTGCTGAATGATAATTCAGCGGTGAATACCAATTCAGTGTGGGGGAAGATAAAAAATTAAGAAGTGTAAGAAGTGAGGTTTCATCTTAGCAAAGATATTTTAAATTACAAGAATTATTTTAGAATAATTTTAGATTAAAATGCCCACACAATAAGTCAAAGAGGCCAAGACTTGCAAAATATTTGCGCGCTACTCGGTATTCCTGTGGATTTCATTTTACGATGTCGGCAAAATGGTCCGGATTTTTATTTAAGGAGATCTTATGCTGCCATGGCTTTATCGTCGAACAACAAAGACTGATCCTATTAGCTCTCCGGCTCATTCAGAGGAACAAGAAAATAAAACAGCTCATCCTGCTTCTCACAACTACTCTCACTTTACTAAGCATATCCTGAATACACTCGATCATCGTGTTTTGCGTACTATTTATCCTGCCAGTCGTGAAGTCCCCTTCAATGAAGGTTATCTTGGCGGCGATCCCTACTGGGGACGTTTATGGGAAATTTTTAAAGAAAATGGACGCGGTATCGATAGCATCATTGAACATGCGGCGAGTTGTGCAGAGCAAAACCAAGCCGGACTTGCCTGGTGGCGTTTTGGCCCTACAAAACTAGTTACACTCATCACTCGCCCTCAAGATATTGAAGATTTATTAAAAAAAAATATGCAGCATCTGGTCATGCATGACAGCACAGGGCAGTTTAAAGTTTTCTTCGGTCCACAGAGTATCTTTAGTTCACCCTATCAATCCGCAAATTGGAATAAATTAAGACCTCGCTTTTTACATGCCCTTTTTAAAGAATCCGTTTTAAAAAACGATATTCGGTCCATGCAGCAAATCATTGATGATCACTTAAAAGAAATTAATGAAAATAAAGGCGGGATAGTCAACAACCTAGAGGAATTCGCCAGTAGCATCACCATGGATATGATCGGTAAACTCAAATTAGGTTTACATACCATCCAGGAAAGCTCCAAACAAAAAATCTCGGCCTTGATTTCCCAAACAACAATAGAAATAGCTAATCCTTGGCAAAAATTACTTTGTGACTACCTCCCACTGTACAAATATATACTGCCTCTTTATCGTTATTTTTCTCCCTCAAAACTAGACCTGCTTTTGAAAGCCGGCTATAAAGTTTTGCGGGAAGAATATATAGAACCGAATCGAGAAAATATTTTATCTACTACCAATTGGCTTAATCCAGAGGGCGCGGGTTCTAAACTTGATTTAAATACAAATGAAACCATTTATAATATCACACAATTTTTAGTCGCAGGGCACGAGACAACAGCGAAGTTGGTTTTACTGAGCTTACTGCTTTTGGGAGATTCGCAACATCAAGCTATACTCGAAAAACTACGACAAGAAATAGCTGAGCACCAATGCAAGCCTCGAGAATGGCAGGACCGATCTCATTTCGCTCACATGCCTTATTTAGACGCTGTGGTCAATGAAGTCTTACGTTTATACCCACCTATACCGGATATTTTGTTTGCAACGACTGGTGATTTTGCACTGGCCAATGGGAGAATAAAGGCAGACAGTGCGGTGATTGTTTCGCCACGGATCACGCAACGTTCAGAAGCGGTTTGGGGAAGCGATGCGAAGCAATTTAAACCCGAACGTTTTATGAATACTCGCTATAGCGAGCATCAATTTTTCCCCTTTGGCTTCACTCCGCGACAATGTGTCGGACAACGATTTTCTATTCAAGAAGTGAAGCTTATTTTAGCGAGAACAGTTTCAGAGTTTGACCTGAGTCATGACCTGCATCACCCTTTTCCCTTTCATCAGGTCTTTACGATGCGTGTTGATCTCTCTTCTATTCAAATGCGTTTTACTAAACGCCCTCAAGCAGAAGCGGAACCCTTCAATGCATTCCGTTTTCCGGAAGTAAAATAACCTCCTCTCCCCATCCCTCTCCTCCCGCAAAAAACGCGGGCGGAGAGGGGGTGGTTCTAAGCTAGGCCCGTAAACGGTTAGTTACAAAATTTATTTTTAATACTTCGCCATGCTTTGATCAATTTCATTGGCCCAGGCGGTAATGCCGCCACGCAAGTTGAATACTCTTTTAAAACCTTGATTCATCAAAAATTCGGTTGCTCGACGGGATCTGCCACCGGCATGGCAATGTATCACAATTTGCTGATCGGGATTGAGTTCTTGAAAACGCTGTGGTAATTCACTCATTGGTAATAAATGTCCGCCTAGATTACATAAGCCATATTCATCTGGATTTCTGACATCGAGGATAAAAATATCGGCCTTTTTGTCGCGTAAATCCTTCAGTTCTTGGACTGAAATTTCTGGAATAGTCATGCTGAGTTCCTCTTATTTTATTTTTAATTTGACCTTAGTACTACAAAAATCGCCTTCTCTCACTTTTGCTGAATTGCCCTAAATCTCCTGCTTTCGCAGGGGACGAGGGCTGGGTTCTAGCTGCTCTTTCTTGTACACTACCCGATTAAAAAATCCAAATCGCCGATAAGATTCTCGATCTGCAAAGCCTTGAAGAGACTGCAGCCCCTCTTCATTACCAACCCTAGCGCAAACTAAGCTTTCAGCTTCTAAGCTTAGCTTGAGACGATCATCTAACAGTCGTTCTATTCTACTCTCCGCTGTCAGATAAGTGGCAAAAAAATTGTTCATAGCCAGCAGAAGCCCATTCCAGTCTCCTATAAACAAAACAGCAACATTCAAACCAAAACTAGCTTTTTCCATCTGATGCAGCAGCGGCAACATCAGAGGACGTTTATAATTCATGAGCATAGGTAGCATTGCTTTTTTCAGCTGAGAGGTTTCATCAGCAATCGCTCCCAGTTGATGCAAGGCATGCTGCAAAAACAAAAGATCAGGCAATTCCCTGCGATTAAAAATCGCAGCGCAGGCTGTGAAATGCGCCACATCGTCAAGAGAATAAAGTCTCCTTTGTATTAATTGTTGTTTTGCATAATTAATAATCCCGCGCAGCACCTGTGTTTTGACAGCACTAATAAGCGCTGAATCCAGCCAGCTTTCTAACTGGACTAGGGTCTCGCTACGCGCTTCGATCGAACTATCCTTGTTAAAAATGACCTGGGGCAAGGACATTTTTGATCTCCTACAGCTATTTTGGCCCAACTGTCGTTCCTTAAGAGGAAGGGCGGTATTTCCTTTTGCTAGCGGGTATTCTAACATGATTTAGTGAGGGGCTTACAGTGATTTTAAATAGAGGGTGAGAAGTTCATACTTCGATTTTTTAGCACTAACGAGGTTTTGGTTTTTTGGTTTCAATAAGAGAATCTAACTCACGCCCAATCTTAGCCAATACTCTCTTTTGTTGAGGCTGCCAAAATCGTGCTGTTCCATAATTATAATAACTGGCGCTTGCTCTTGCTAGGGCAGGCAAAACGCTGAGAACGCTGAGTGCATTATAGGCATATCTTTTAAAGATCTGAAATTGACGTGCACGTATATCAGATCCTTGTGCATCTTCTCTATGTTTATTTATTTTTTCTGCGCTTTTTTGTTCTGTTAATAATTCATGTAATTTTCTCTGAAAAACTATGAGACGCTGCGTGTCGGATTCACCATATTTCTTATTATTAAGGACGTCATTTAATTCGCTAAATTTGGGGCTTAAAAATTCAAACTTGTTTGCATGGCTATCTGTTAATTCTTTTAATTTTTCTGTTACTTTATAAACGAGTTGCCAGTCTGGTTTTGAAGATACTTTATCATCTAAATGCATAATTTTTTCTTTATTGAGCCAAATAACCTGGCCATTATAAACATGTTGCTTATAACCCTGTTCTTTCATTAATTTAGTAATTATTTTTCTCTTATTTACAGAAAGATTATCTAATGAATCTTTTAAGTCTATAGTGGGGGCACCACCTCTTATACTATTTTTTAAATAAGAAAGATGAAGCTTTATTCTCTTTTCATAATCAGCATCGGATTCAAATTCAATGGCAAATCTCCCACCTTGTGCTTTTTTTGCTTGAAACCCTAAAGACTTTAGATAAGTCATTGCAAGACTACCTTTTTTATCATTATTCTGATTATCAGCCAGCATGTGTTTAGCTAGAGTTGATAACTCATCAGGGTTTAACACTGATTTATACAATTCGATAACACTATTTTCATTTTTTATTTCCCAGAGTTCATTTTCTTTTTTAATTATTCTCTTAGGCGCACTCAACCTGTGGCTGACTAAAACCTCACCCCTTTCATCAGCGACTATATCTAATTTATCTCCACTCATTTTCTTAGCCAATTCTTGACTACTTTCGACTAATTTATCTAAGTCTTCAGGAATAAATTGTCCATGTTTAGCTTCTTCAGGAATAGGCGCTCCCTGTTTAGCTTCTTCTTCAGGAATAGGTTCTCCCTGTTTAGCTTCTCCAGGATTAGGTTCTCCGTGTTTAGCTTCTTCTTCTGGCATATCTTTGGCCCTCAATAAATTCACTTCAGTTCTTTTTAAGTATAGTTCAAAAAAATAATTGCGACACCCGCTTAAGCTATTGAAATAATAATTAAAATTTTCTTTGTGGGGGGTGATCGCCTAGCAAGTCGTATTAGGTTTATAATGACTATATATTCCAAAACAAAGGACAGGGACGATGCCTCGCATACCCAAGGTGGTTTCTGGCTTAGTTAAGGCACTGAAAGATCGTGCAAAAAAAAGCTATACGGGTAAAAAAACAACAGCGAGCGCCCCTCTTCCTCCTCCGGTTATAAAATCAGATGAGGCTAAGGCAGCGGCAGAGGCTGTTTTAAAGGGGATGCCTCCTTTTCAGGTGGCAATGTATATTGATAAATTCAAGACTGTCTTACGTATAAAAATTCCTGAAGAAAATTACGAAAAAATTTGTGCTGCTCTGATTCAAAAAGGACAGCTGCTGAGTGAAATAGAAAATATTTTTTTATTTCACAGTTTAAAAAAACCTGTTTATCTGCAATATGATGAGAACAATAATTCCTTTTGGGATATTGAAATTAATACGGAAGATGAAGAAAAACAAATTGCGCTTCTAGAGATGCTGGCTGGCAAAAAAGAATTATTTAGATTAAAAACACCAACTCTAGAGCAAATCACAGCGCTACCTCCTTTATCTAAGGAAAAATTGAAGACTGGCACAGTTAAGCCACAGGCTGCTAAAAATATTAGCCCACCGAAACAACAAACAAAGCCAAGCCAGCCACAGCAAGTTGCTAACAAAAAAGCTGCTGCTGTAAAGACTGAAACTGCTGCTCCAGCAAAGCAGGAAACCAAGCCCCCTGCTCCAGCCGTCGCCAAAAAGGAGACAGCTCAAGCGAAGGCGCCTGCTGTGACGCCTCCTGTGAAAGAAGCAGAGGCTCCTAAGGCATCAGAAGCTCCTGCGGCCGCAGCACCGGCTGCTCCTGAAGTAAAAGTTGAGCCTGTTAAAAAACCTGAAGCAATAGCTCCTGCATCAACTCCAGCTCCTGAAAAAAAGATAGAGACTCCTAAAATACCAGAAGCTCCTGCGGCCGCAGCACCGGCTGCTCCTGAAGTAAAAGTTGAGCCTGT